>CAZXSG010000460.1:0-4521 GCA_964643185.1 uncultured Holophagales bacterium | reverse complement strand
CCGTGGCGCCGTCGATCGAGCCCGAGAGCCTCGCGCTCAGCATCGAGCGGCTCCTCCGCGACCCCGCGGCCCGCGAGGCGATCCTCGCGCGGGTGCGCACGTTCTCGGCGGAGCGGGAATGGGAACGCGTCGCGGCGCGCATCTGGGGCGATCTCGCGACCCTCTCCCCATCCGCGTGAAGCTCGCGGCCCTGTTCCTGGGCACGGCCGCCGCCCGCTTCCTCGCCGGTCTCTTCGCGGTGAAGCAGCCTCAGTTCTTCATCGACGAGCTCGTTTACTGGAGCTTCGCGCGCGCGTTCCACGAGGGCGCGCCGCTCACGCTCTACGGCCGAGCGCTCGACCATCCCGTCTACACGTACCCGCTCCTCCTCTCTCCGGCGTTCGCGCTCGAGTCTTCGATCGCGACGTTCGTCGCGATCCAGGCTCTGAACGCTCTGATGCAGGCGACCGTCGTCTTCTTCGCGTTCTTCTTCGCGCGCGAGCTGGTGGACGAGCGGACCGCGCTTCTCGCGGCTCTGGTCTCGGCGCTCCTCCCCACGGGCGTTCTCACGTCGGTGCTGATGGCCGAGAACGCGTTCCTGCCCCTCGCGACGCTCGCGAGCTGGCTGCTCTACCGAACGCTCCGGGACGCGCGGCCCCGCGACGGAGCGCTCGCTGCCGCCGTCCTCGCGGTCGCGACCTTCACCAAGCCCCATGCGGTGATGCTCCTCGCGGGCTACGGCGCGGCCGTCCTCGTGGGCTGGTTCCGGTCGCGGAACGCGCGGCCCCTCGCCGCGCAGGCGATTCCGTTCGCGTCGCTGGTGCTCGTCGCCTGCGTGCGGTTCCTCGTGGCGCCCGAGAGCGAAGGTCTCGCGGCACTCTTCGGGGGCAGCCACTACGGACGGGAGCTCCGGTCGACGGGCCTCGACGCCTTCGGCTGGATGTCGGCGCTCGGCTTCGGCCACGTTGCCGTGCTCGCGATCGCCGTCGGGTTCTTTCCCCTGGCGGCGCTCCTCGTCGCGGCGCTCTCCCGGAACGTTCCCGACAGGCTCGTCCCGCTCGCGCGGTTCACGCTCGGGACGCTCCTCGCGCTCCTCGTCCTTTCGGTGACGCACGTCGTCACCGTGGACCTGACGTCGCGGCTCTACGAGCGCTACTTCGCCGTGCTCGCGCCCGCGCTCGTCACGATCGCCCTCGCGCTGCCGGAGCGGCTCAGGCGGCGCACGCTCGGCGCGGCTCTCACGCTCGGCCTCGCGAGCGGCGTGGGCCTCGCGATCACCGCGAAGACGGTTCTCACCTGGCACGTGCACGGCGACGCGCCCGGCCTCACCGGCTTCTTCCGGCTCTTCCGGTCGACGGGATCCGTCGCCACGGGCCTCGCGATCGCGGCCGCCGCCGTGCTCGCGACGTTCGCGTTCGCGTTCCTCGGAAAGCGGTTCGGCGTCGTCCTCCTCGCGACGTACTTTCTGGTTCTGAACGGTGCCTGGTACCGCGAGGTCCGGGAGATCCGGAACGACACGCGGGCGAGGCGGTTCGTTCTCGAGGTGGAACGGCTCGCGCGGGGTGCGCCCGTCTTCGTGGTGGTCGACGGGCTCGACCGCACGACGCTCTGGGCCCTCGAGCTGTGGACGCGCACGCGCCCGGTGGCGTGCTTCGTCGAACGGCCGCGCCCCGAGTGGTGGCTGCCCCTCGCGGGCCCGCTCGACGAGGTTGTCGCCGACAGCCGTGAGGCCTGATTCTTCACGAACGGCGCGAGGCCGCTCCCCCACGGCTTCGGGCCCGTTCTCGCGGCCGACGCGCCGGGCCCCGTGCGGCTCTCACGAGGGTTGACGGCCCCGCCCGATCGGGTAACGTCCAACGTCCCATGAGAAACCGTCGAACCCCGTTGCCGTCCTTCTGCGCTCTGGCCGTTCTCGCTGCCCTCGGCCTCGCCGGCTGCGGGAAAGGTAAAGAGGGCGCGGGCGCGCCGGCCAAAGCCTCCGCCCCCGCTGCCGTCGACCCCGCGCTCGTGGAAGCCGAGTTCACCGTGCTCGAAGCTCCGGCCTCCGTCCCCGCGGGCGGGACGTTCACGCTCCGCGTCGAGGTGAGGAACACGACCTCCTTCCCGTGGCCTTCGGCCGGCCCGACGCCCGTGCAGATCGGCTATCACTGGGCCGATCCCGACGGGAACAAGGGCAGCTGGGAGTCCGTGGTGTGGGACGACGGCCGGCGGGGCGCTCTCACGGCCGATCTCGCGCCGGGCGAGAAGACCGTCGTGAGCCTCGAGGTTCTGGCCCTCTCCGCGCCCACGAAGGGCGCCCGGCTGGTCATCGCTCCGTTCGTCGCGAACCTGTCGACGAGCGGCTGGCATACCGGGAAGGTGCACGTCCAATCGTTCGACATCGATCCCATCCAGCCCGCTCCGGCGGGTTGAGTTGACGTGGGCGGTCCGTTCGTCCTCACGTTCGACGTGGAGCACGCCGTGGAGGCCAACTACGGCGGCTACACGCGGATCGCTCCCACCCCGGACGACGACGCGGCGCTGCGCCGCCAGGTCGCTGTGCTCCTCCGCGCGTGCATCGCGCACCGCGTCGGAGCGACGTTCTTCGTCCTGGGCACGGCCCTCGACGCGTTCTGCCGCGCCTGGGAGGACGTGAGCCCTCGGTCGGAGCACCGGCTCGAGGTCGCGTTCCACGCGCCTGATCACCGCGCCCTGGACGACTGGGAACCCGCGGAGTTCGCGCGCGGCACCGAGGCGTTCCAGCGCGCCCTCGGAAGACGGCTCGGCCTCTCTGCAAAGGGCTTTCGCGCGCCCAGCTGGTCGCTCTCGAAAACGAATGTGAACTGGGTCTACCGCGCTCTCGAGGAAGCTGGGTTCGTCTATTCGAGCTCGGAGTTCCGAATCCGCGCGAAGCTCTTCCCGCAGGTTTCCGCGAGCTCTTTGCCGTTCGTCACCGCCGAGGGTCTCATCGAGATCCCGGTGAATCCCGCCCACTACCTGGGCGTCACGATTCCCTACAACGGCGGCGGCTGGGCCCGCTTCTTCCCGGTTTCGCTGCTCCTCGCGGTACTGGGCGCCGAGGAGTTCCAGCCGCATCCCAAGGTCTTCTTCCTCCATCCGCGCGAGATCGACCCGGCGTCGCGGATCCTGCCGCTTTCGCCGTTCCACTCGTTCCTTCATCATCACGGCATCGAAGACATGCCCGGAAAGCTCGACGTGCTCCTCGCGTCGTTCCGATGGCGGGGAATGCTCGAATCCCTCGCACCGATGAGACCCGCACCGCTATCCCAGAGAATCTCAGGAGAACACTGATGTCGACACTCCGTCTTTCGTCCGTCGCCCTCGCGGCCACCGCGCTCCTCGTGAGCGGCTGCGGCCGCGAGGTCCCCGGCACCGGCCAGCCCGCGGCATCCGCCCCCGCATCGTCCGCCGCACCGGCTGCATCCTCCCAGGGCCGGGTCGTCAGGGAATCCGACGTCAAGGCCGAGATCGTTCCGATCGACATCCCGGCCTCGATGAGCGCCGGCTCGACGGCGACCGGCCGGGGCAAGCTCACGAACAAGGGAGAGCTGACCTGGACCGCGGAGGGAAACCCCTCGCTGAAGATGGCCTACCACTGGTACGACCCCGCCGGCAACCAGGGCCAGTGGAAGCCCGTCGTGCGGGACGCCGGCAACCCCGGCTCGCCTCCCCAGGACGTCGCGCCCGGCGAGAGCGTCGAGGTGTCGTTTCCCGTGAAGGCGCTCCCCAAGCCGACGAAGAACGCCAAGCTCGTGCTGAGCCCGTTTCTCCACGACGTGAACTTCTGCGCCGATAGCTGGGTCGTGGAGGTCCAGATCGTCAAATAGACGGGCGGCAGTCCTCGAGCTCGTAAACCTCGGCCCAGGATCCGCCAAACGGCGTCTCGCTCGCACGAAGCCGGAACCTGGGGTCGGCCTGGAGCCGCCTTCGGTGCGCCGGGCCGGTCACGTCCCAGGATGAGACCACCACGAGGATGGGCGCGTCCGGTGCGCGGGAGGCGCGAAGGCCGCAGGCCGAGGCGACCAGTGCGTCCGTTTCGGGAAACGGATTGAGCGAGCCGCCTTCGAAGGCTTCCTCGACGAAGCCGCCCGTGGACATGTGGAGCGTCGCCACCGTGGGGTAGAGGCCGAACACCAGCGGCCGCTCGGGCATCGCATCGAGCTCACCCGCGAGCCTCGTGTAATAGGCGATGCGGTCTCGCTGCGTGAGGTTCGTACCGGGAGGGTGCGGCATCTCGAGAAGCCGTCCCAGGCGAGGAGACGCGGCCGTCACGGCGGCGATCGTGCGGCCGTGCCACGAAACGAGGAGCAGGCCCCCCCAGAGGGCCACCAGCGGGCCGTAGATCGCGAGTCGCGCGCGGGAGAGCCCGAGGAGACCGAACGCCCCCGCCACGATCGGGAACGGGTCCGTCACGAGGAAGTAGCGCGGCTGCGGGTAGTTGAAATTGCCCGCGTAGAACGCCAGGGTGGCCAGCGCGACGAGCCCCAGGAGCGAGAGCGCCCCGGCGGCGCGGAAATCCCCCGACACCTCAGACTCCCTCCC
>CAZXSG010000459.1:0-4543 GCA_964643185.1 uncultured Holophagales bacterium | reverse complement strand
ACTGGGTGCCGAACGCCATCGGCCAGCCGTTCACGTGCGAAGGAACGTCCTGCAAGAGCGGGACGACGCGTGAGACCCAGTCGCCGACCTTGCGCGGGCGGCGGTCGGGGCTCTTCTCGAGCGCCTCGAAGAACACCCTGTCGAGCTCGGGCCGCGCGCCCTTCAGCGACGCCGTGAGCGCGATGGGCGTCCGCTGCATGATGTAGGTGAAGATCTCCGCGACGTTCGTGCCGCCGAACGCGGGCATGTTCGTGAGGAGCTCGTACGAGAGGCTCGCGAGCGCGAAGAGATCGCTCCGGCCGTCCACGTCGAGGTCCTTCACCTGCTCGGGCGACATGTAGAGCGGGCTGCCCACCACGAAGCCGGTGCGCGTCGCCTTCACGCCCTCCCCCGCCATCGACTTGGCGAGCCCGAAGTCCACGACCTTCACCTGGAAACCGTTCGGTGCCGACACGAGGAAGAGGTTCGCGGGCTTGAGGTCGCGGTGGATCACGCCCACGGCGTGCGCCGCCTCGAGCGCGTCGCCCACCTGCGCGATCACGCGCGCGACCTGCTCCGGAGTGCCCGCGCCGAAGCGGTCCAGCATCTGCGAGAGATCGAGGCCCGGCAGGAACTCCATCACGAGGTAGGCCGAGCCGTCGTCGAGCTGGCCCGAGTCGTGGAGCTGCACCACCCCGGGATGGTTGATCCGCGCGACGAGCCGCGCCTCGCGCTCGAGCCGCGCGCGCACCGTGGGATCGTGAAGGTACTCCGCCCGCACGATCTTCACCGCCACGTGCCGTCCGAGCCGCTCGTCGTTCGCCTTGAACACGGCGCCCATGCCGCCCTCGCCGAGGAAGCGCATGAGGCGATACCGGCCACCGATGCGGAAGGGAAGGATCCGCTCGGCGAGGAGCGGCTGACCGTCCACCTCGCAGTTCGTGCTCCGGTGATCGAAGCAGCGGCCACAGCGCGGGCACTCGCGGAGCGTGTCGATGCCCTTGGCCTCGAGGTCGGCGAGCGAGCGGACCCTTTCCGCGTCGGCCACGCGCAGCCTGCGGCGCATCTTGCGGAGCTCGAGCGTCGTGCCGAGGTGCCGCGCGAACACCTCGAGGAGCTGCCTTTCGAGCGGCCCCAGCGCGTCGAGCGCGACGGGCACGAGCACGGCGCCATGCGCCTCACGGCTGGGGCCGAGCACGGGCACGAGCGTCGCGGGGGCCGCTCCGGGACGCGCCACGAGGCGGCTGCCCGCGCATTCGATCTCCGCCCGCGTGGGCACGGGAAAGTCGCCGGCCGAGGTGAGCGTCGCGATCGCCTCGCCCTGCACCTCGTAAACGCCCACGCTCTCCGACCCCACCATGCGGCCGATGTCGCGCGCCGTGTCGAGGACGCCGCCCGCGGCATCGTCGAGCCGCTCGGGCAGGGCCTCCTCGAGCGAGAGGATCCGCTTCTGCGCGTCCGAGAGCTGCTGCACCGCGTCCTGCAGCTCGCGGTTCCTCTCGTCGAGAAGACGCGTGCGGCTCTCGACGAGCGTCTCGAGCTCGCGCTGCCCCTTCACGAGCTGCGCGACGCGGAGCCGATAGACCCCGAAGCCCAGAAGGCCGAGGAGCCCGGCGACCGCGATCCGGAAGGGCAGCGTCTGCCACCAGGGCGGGAGGATCGTGAACGTCACGCTCGCGGGCGCGTGGCTCACGCGCCCGTCGAGGCTGCGGGCGGTCACCTGGAACGTGTACGTGCCGGCGGGCAGCGTGAAGTAGCGGGCTTCCCGCAGACGCGTCTCCACAGGGTCGCTGTCGAGCCCTTCGAGCACGTACCGGAACGTGACGCCGAGCGGCTCGCGAAACGTCATCGCCGCGAACTGGGCCACGAACGTGCGGCCCGAGAAGGGCACCTCGTGAGGCCCGGGCCCCGTCACACTCTGGCTTCCGAAGCGCATCGACGTGAGCGCGAGCGTGAGCGCCGGCAGTTCGTCCATGTCCTGGGAGGGGTCGTAGCGAACGAGGCCCCGGCTCGTGCCGAAGAACACCGAGCCGTCGGGCTCGGCGAGCATGGCATCGGCCGAGAGATCGTCCCAGAAGAGCCCGTCCGCTCGCCGGAACGAACGCACGTGGTCGTCGGGAGTCACGAGGGTGAGGCCGTTCTCGCTACCCGCGAACAGGCGGCCCCAGGCGTCGAGGCCCAGGAAATACGGCCGCAGCGTGAGGACGCCGTCGCGTTCGGTGAAGTGCTTCACCCGCGTGCCCTGGCCCGCGAGGGTGAGCCGCGTGATGCCGAGCGCGTCGCTGTAGGACAGCCAGACTTCCTCCGGTCCGCGGGTCGCGAGCTGCGAGACCTCGTCGGTCAGAACGCCTTCTTCTTTCGAGAACGTGCGCCACTGCCCGTCGGCATAGCGCGCGAGCCCTCGCCGGCCGGCGGACCAGATCTGCCCGGGCCGGGTCTCGAGCATCTGGATCGTGCGCCCCTGGATGCTCTGGGGAATCGGGATCTCCTCGAACTTCAGGCGGTCGCCGTCGGCCCTTACGCGGAAGATCCGTTCCCGCGTCGACAGGAGCGCCGTCCCGTCGAGGGCCGTCTCGACGCTCGCGGGAAAGTCCGGGGCCGAGACCGGCGACGGAACCGGCAGCAGCCGGGGACCATCGGGCAGATAGCGGGTCAATCCGTTTCCGGGCACAGAATGCAGGAGCAGCGAGCCGTCTCCGAGCGCCGCGATGCGGCGCACCGTGCGCCCCTGCAGGCCGTCGCGCTCACCGAAGCTCAGCCAGGTATCGCGCTCGGGATCCCAGACGCCCACCCCGTCGTTCGTGCCCACCACGACTCGCTTGCGCCCGTCCCGCGCGATGGCCCACACGACGTCGTCGGGCAGGCCCTCGCTGGTCGTCCAGGCGCTCCACGAGAGCCGCCCTGGCCAGCGCTCGAGGCCTCCCCCGCCATAGCCGATCCAGAGCGCGCCCTCGCGGTCCTCGCAGACGGCGAGCACCGCGTTGGAGGCGAGTCCCCGCGTGCGGTCGATCGCTTCCCACCGCCCCATGTGCTTCATGTAGAGGCCCACCGGGGTCGGCACCAGCGGCTCACCCCGGCGGTCGAGTCCGATCGTGCCGAGGTCGTTGGCGCCCGGAAGGCCCACGTCGTCGGATCGGAAGGGCTCGCCCGGTTTGCCTCGGACGTAGAGCCGCGTGGACGTGCGCAGGATGACCCGCCCCGAGGCGTCCTCGAGGAGCGCCGAAGCCGGGCCCGTCGCGCCGCCTTCGACCGCGATCCTCTCGGGCGTCGCGCCATCGCTGGCGAGCTGGAAGACGTCGTTCCCCGCGAAGTAGACGACCGCCCCGCTCTTCAGCACGGTGACGGCGGTGACGCGCGGATCCTGGCCCTCGGGGAGACCGCCCACGAGCGCGCCCGCGTCGGCGATGCCGTGGAACCTCACGAGCCCCATCGCGGTCGCCACGTAGATCCGGCCTCGCGCGTCGAACGCCAGAACCTGGCCACGCAGCCGGCGCCTTTCGGGAGGCACAGGCAGCGGCAACCGAACGAAGCGCTCACCCTTCTTGAAGGAGACCTCGCGGTTCGTCACCGCGAACAGGGTGCCGTCGGGCGCCTCGGCGAGGAACGTCACCGCGTCGCCCTCGAGCCCCTCGCCGTCGCCGTAGCGCACCAACGTCGCGCCGTCGAACCGGAACAGGCCATCCGACGTACCGACCCAGAGGAATCCTTCCCGATCCTGACGGAGCGCCGTGATCGTGCGGGCTCCCAGGACGTCCTCGCCCATCCTCTGGAACACGTAGCGCGGCTTCGAAGGCACGGGCAACGGGCCCGCCGCCCGTGAGGTCAGGGCGGCACCACAGAAGGTGCTCGCCGCGACCGCCAGCCCGAGGACCCACCGGAATCTCACTTCGGCGAATTGTCGCCTCTTCAGAACTCCGGCGCCGCGAGAGCTCGCTCTTCCAGGTTCTCGCCCGTCATTCCGTGAAGGTTCTTCGGCCAGGCCGCGAGAGGCGAAGCCATCGCCTTCCGGATCCCCGGACGCGGAAACACGCCGGCGACGCGGCCCAGGAAATCGCGCGCGAGAGCCTCGTCTCCCGCGTCGCGGGCGCGCAGCGCGAGAACGACCCCCAGCGAAGGCGACGACTGGCTCTCGGGCGGCAGGGTCCTGAGGAACGAGTCCAGCGTCTCGGGACGGCCCGCGGCGCGCAGCGACTCGGCGTGGAGCGCCGCGGTGTAGCCCGACGGGGAGATCTCGTAGAGACCCTCGGAGAGGCTCACCGCACGCGCACTCTCGCCGACGTCCACCGCGCGCAGGACCTGATCGGCAAGGCCCGAGAGATAGGCCATGTTGTAGGCATCGGCCCGCTCGTCGCGCGGCTTCGATAGAGACATTCCGAGATGCGGCCAGGAGAACGGCGAGCGGAGGTGTGCGTCGACCGAGGCCGAGCCGCCCTTCGCGGGTCCGGCCGGCGCGAGGTCGGGGCGGGAGGCGGCCCAGGGAGGCCGGGCCTCGATGCGCGCGACGGCCTCGGGCGTGTTCCCCTGGAGGCGCGCCCCGAGGAGAAACGCGTGGAGCCGGAGCGGC
>CAZXSG010000458.1:0-4544 GCA_964643185.1 uncultured Holophagales bacterium | reverse complement strand
CCGGAAGGAGGACGTCCGCGGAGGGGGGCGCGAGGCGGGCGACAGGGTCGGGAACCCCAGGCATCGCCGGCGACTCGCCGAGGAGCGTGCCCGAGAGACGCGCGACCTCGGCCTTCAGACGGCGATTCTCGGCGCCGAGCCGCGCGCTCGAGAGGGTCTTTTCCACCACATGGCGGAGCTCGTCGATTCCGTAGGGCTTCGCGAGGAAATCGGTCGCGCCCGCCTTCACCGCGTCGATGGCGCTCCTTAGCGTGGCGTCGGCCGTGATCACGATGACGGCGGGAGGGCGGGGCATCTCCATGAGCCGCCGGAGGGTTTCGTTGCCGTCGAGCCCCGGCATGCGGAGGTCGAGCAGTACGAGATCGGCTGGCTCGTCGGCCACGGCGGTGAGCGCGGCCATTCCGTCCTCGCATTCGACGACGTCGTGCGGACCGCCCACGCCGCGTGAGAGCGCGCGCACGGCCGCGTGACGCGCGGCCGGTTCGTCGTCCACCACCAGGATTCGCGCCATGCCGCGATGTTAGCCGCGACTCAAACGAGCACGCCAAAGACCACGCGTCCCTCGACGTTCGCGACCTCGACGCGTCCTCCGAGCTCCTCGACGCGGCTCTTCACGAGCGCGAGGCCGAGTCCGGTTCCTTCGCCGCCCGTGGCGAAGGGGGCGAACAGCCGTTCCGCGACGTCGGCGGGAATCGCGGGGCCGGCGTTCACCGTCTCGAAACGGACGCCCGTTGCGGTCGCTTCGAGAGTCACCTCGACAACCGTTCCGCGCGGTGCATGGCGGATCGCGTTGACGAGGAGGTTGAACGTGATGGTCTGCCAGGCGCCGACGCTCCCCGGCGTTTCCCGCGGGAGCTCCCCGACCGCAAGAGTGAGCGAGACGCCCTGCGACCGGGCCTCGGGCGCGAGCACCGCGACCGCGCTCGTCAGCAGACGGGGGAGATCGACCGGTTCGCCCTCGCCACTCCGGGCGAAGCCCAGGACGTCGGCCGTCACGCGCGAGAGCCTGTCGATCTGTTCCAGCACGAGGTCCAGATCCTTCGCGTGCGCTCCGCCTTCAGGCAGCTCCTCGCGTACGGTCTGGGTGATCGCCTTCATCGCGGAGAGAGGGTTCTTCACCTCGTGCGCGAGGGACGCCGCCGTGAGGCCCAGCATCGAGAGCCGTTCGCGCTCGGCGAGAAGCCGTTCGCCCGCGAGGCGCGCGCTCGCGAGACGGCGCAGCTCGAGGATCGTCGCCGTCTGCGACAGCACGACCTCGACGGCCGAGAGCTCCGCGGCGGAGTAGCCGCCGCCCGTGGGGCCCACGGACACCAGGAGCCGGGCCTCGACGCTTCCGGCCACACGCAGAGGGAAGACGGCATGGAGGTCGTTCCTCACGAGGGCCGACAGGAGCTCGGAGTTCGGAGGGTCGATGCGGGTGAACGCGCGGCCGCCGGCCGCGAAGTGCGTGTCGACGAGCGCGGCATCGGCGGTGGGCAGCGCGTTCCCGGCTCCGAGGCTCACCGGCGTCGACAGCCAGGCCGAGAGCTCCCGGGAAACGAGCGCGAACAGGGCCGCGTCGTTCTCCTCGAGGCTGCGCACGCGGGTGAGGAGCTGCTCGATGGCCTCGGGGCCCACGGGCTGCCCGAACAGGCGCCGCGCGAAACGGAAGCGGCGCGCGAAGCCGTCGGCCACGGGGCGGCCGAGCAGCAGCGTCGCGAGCGCGAGGACGATGGTGAACGCCACGAACCGGCCCGCCGCCTCCTGACCCGTCACCGCGGGCGCCGAGAGCATGGCGATGAGCACCGCCGCGACGACGTTCACGAAATGGCGGATCGACCGGAAGCCCAGCGAGAGGCGGAGCACGTTGTAGCGCTGGACGAAGTAGATGAGCGTGACGCCCAGCGCGAGCCACAGCACGAGCGTGGAGAGCTGCCAGAGCCAGCCGCGCAGAGCCCCCGAGGGCCACAGAGATCCCAGGAGGTTCAGGAGCGCCATGCCGAAGAGCGTGCCCAGGAGCGCCCGCATGAACCCCACGAGGCCGCGGTCCTCGCGGTCCCCGAGCGCGAAGAGCACGAGCCGCGCGACGACGACGCAGGAGAGCGAGGTGTGGAGCGCGACGAGCGGGAAGAGCGCCCAGGCGGCATCCTCGAACCGGGCGTGCGGATCGGCCGCGTAGCGCGCGAGCGCCGGCACGAACGCGAAGAGCATTCCGTACGGAGCGACGAGCCAGAGAGGTGAGGGGCGGGACTTTCCCGCGGCCGCCTCCGGGAGGATCCGCCACACGCCGTGCGCGAGCACGGGGAACGCGACGAGCCACACGATTCCGCGCAGGATCGCAACGGGTCCCGCCGCGGCGCCGTAGGACGCCGCGCTCATGGACGCCGCGGTGAGGCCGCCGAGGAGGATGCGGAGCAGCTCGTCCACGAGGCCGCCCGCGTAGCCGAGCGTGAGCAGCACGACGAGGAGCCGCATGGGCCGGTTGCCGGGCAGCACCGCCGGGCTCCTCATCAGCTCGCGCGTCACGAAGCCGTACAGGAGCGTCCCGAGGAGGAGGACGAGCAGACGTGCGTAGAGCGCGAGGCCGGCGAAGGAGGTGAGGTCGAGGCTCACGGTGCGTTCGCCGTCATCTTCGCAGCCTGCATGCCTCGACAGGCAGGGGAGTGCCTGACGAGGCATACAGGCCGACGTCTGCGCTGCGCGGAAACCCGCTGGGAATGCGGCTCTGGTGACGGGATCGGGCGTGGCATGGAGATTTCAATGCACGGCTCGTTCCGCCAGGAGGTTCCGCAATGAACGAAGACACTCTCGATTCGAATCCCCCCGATCGCGGACTGCGATCGGTTCCCGGCATTCAGTGGCTGCTGCTCGCCGGCGCGCTCCTCACGGGGGTTTCCGCGTACCGGCTCGTGGAGTCGCGCTGGACGTCGCTCCCCGTGGAGCTGCAGTTCCTCGTGCTCGCGCTGCCCGTCCTGGGGCTCTATGCCGCGGGGCGCATCGCCCGCGAGAGGCTCGCGCTCCGGCAGGCCGGGGCCGCGCTCCTCGGCCTTTCGGTGGTGCTCGTCCCGGTGCTCTCGTGGGGTGCCGCGTCCATGGGCCTCCTCGGGCGGCCGCTCGGGCTTCCGGCGCTCGTCCTCGGGCTCGTGCCCCTTCTCCTCTGTGTGCGCCACGCACTCGCGGACGTCTTCCACTACCGGGGCGCGATCTACACGCTCGCGCTCTCGGTCCTCGCGTTCGCGACGCCCGTGCTGCCGCGCGTGCTCGACCTCCTCGGGGTCGCGCAGGCGCCCCGCGCGCTCCTCTCGGCACTGGCTCTCGGTGCGGTGCTCCATGCGGGCGCGCGGCACGTGAACCGGTTCCTGTTCCACCGCGACCTGCGCGACGGCCTCGATCGCCGTGTGAGCCTCGTGCCGTTCGCGTTCCTCGGCGTCTTCTACGTGCTCGCGACCGGGGCTCTCGCGGGTTTCACGCCGTTCGTGGCGGTACCGCTCGCCGTGGTGGGGCTCGCGCTCGTGAACACGGGCGAGGAGTTCGTGCTCGCGAGGGCCAACGCGGGGCATCGGGAGAAGGAGTGGCCCGCGCGGTCCCGCGCGCTCCTCGCGGTGGGCTTCGCGCTTCTCGGCGTGGCGCTGGGAGCGACCGTGCTCGACGCGGGCGGCCAGGCGTTCGCCGTCGTGATCGCGCTCGTCGCCGTGCGCCTGCTCGTGTGGGCGCGCCGGCACTCCAACGCCGCGGCTCTCTCGGGCGGGCTCGTCGCCGCGTTCCTCGCGTACAACGCGGCGCCCGTGCTCTTCAGGAGCTACGCCATGGAGCTGGTGCGGCTCTTCTACTCGCTGACCGGCGTGCCCGAGGGAAGCCCGTCGGCCGTGGGGTTCGGCGATCTCGGCTTCACCGCGCTCCTCGTGGCGTTCGGGGCGCTCCTCGCACGCGATCTCCGCCGCGCGAGAGATCTCGTGGCCGAGCGCTCCCGTCTCGTCAGCATCCTCTCCGCGGGGCTCGTCGCTCACGCGCTTTTCGTGGGCGGCCTCGGCTTCCTGGACCTCAGGGCCACGCTCCTCGTCTACCCGCCGCTCGCTCTGCTCCTCGTGGCCGGCGTCGTGCTCCTGCGGCGGCCCGAGCCGCTGGCCGCTCTCCAGGCGGTGCTCGTCCTCCTGGCCGGACGGCTGGTGTTCGAAGGGCCGTTCTCCGAATGGACTCCGCTCGCGGGTGCGGCCGCCGTGCTCGCGTTCGTCCTGGCCGTGGGCCGGATCGAGGCGCGCGTCGTGCGTTTCCTGGATGAGCCCGACGCCTTCGAGAGCGAGAGCGCGCGGACGGCGCGGCGGCTCGCGCTCACGCAGCTCGTCGCGCGGCTCGTCTCGGTGCCGGCCGTCGTTCTGGGCGGGCTGCTCGCCCTCTTCTCCCTGGTCGTCGCCGTCGACTCCGCTGCCGCTGCCGGCGCGGGTCTCGCGGCCTGCGGCGCGGTCTTCCTCCTCACCGCCGCGCGACTCAGGTCTTCGGCGCTGGCCGTGCCCGCGACGCTCGCGATCTCGGTGGGAGCTGTGGGCGCTCCTTTGGCCCTCGGGCCG
>CAZXSG010000457.1:0-4546 GCA_964643185.1 uncultured Holophagales bacterium | reverse complement strand
CTTCGTTTCGCGAAGACGCAGAAGCGCGTAGACGAGGGCCAGCGAGAAGAACGTCACGTCGACGCCCGTCATCGCGATGCGGCTGAAGTTGAGGTGCCAGCGGGACGTCACGAGGAGAGCCGCGAAGAGAAGAGCCGGCCGTGTCCCCGCGAGCTTTTGCCCCACGCCGTAAGCGAGCGGCACCGCGAGAGTGCCGAAGAGCGCCGATACCGCGCGGAGACCGCCGGCGTCGTCTGCGAGCATCCTCAGCGAAAGCGCGTAGAGCCCCACGAGGAGCCCGCGCACGTGGTGCGCGAAGAGCGGCAGCATCCCCGACTCGAGCGCCTCGCGGGCATGCAGCCCGATCACGGCCTCGTCGAACCAGAGCCCGAACGGAATCGACTCCAGATGCCGGAAGCGCAGGAGCGCCGCGAGCACAGTCAGCACAGTCAGCGCAGTCAGCGCGACCGGGGCGACGAGCTCGTTGCGCCTCACCGGCCGCACCATACAACCCGGGAGGGCTTTACAGCAGCGGCTCGAACCCCTGCGCCGTCTCCTTCACGAGCATGAAATGAAACCCGCGGCGCGCTCCCAGCCGCACGAAGCCCTCGTAGTGCGTGGCCGTTTCGAGAGCCGAGAGCCACGACGATCGCGTCTCCCCTTCGGCGGCCAGCGCCTGGCGGTAAACCTCTTCGGCCTCGGCGTCGAACGACGGCGCCACGAGGAGCGCTCCGCCCAGGTCACCCGTCTTCGTGCGGGCCGTCTTGGCCGCGATGACCCTCGCGAGGAATCCCTTCACCGCACTCGCGGTACCCAGGGCGACCCGATCGGCAACGTGCAGCACCTTGCCGCCGGCGTCCTCGGTGACGACGTCGAACCGATCGAACTCGTGCGATGCGGGGCGCGGCAGCTCGTGGTGGAGCCGGGCCCTGGCGACGAGCGGCACCCAGGTGGCGAGGTACTTCCACGCCTCCACCTTGCCGCGATCGGCGAGTGTCTGGGGCAGCTCGTCCACGAGGAAGGCCAGAAGGCGGCGGCTCGGCGCGTGCCGCCAGGCCGTTTCCAGGATGCGTCGCGGTGCGCCGCCCGACAGCGGCGGGGAATGCAGCCCGGTCGCGTCGAGCCTGTGCTGGCCGGTGGGTGTCCGGCCGAGACGTTTCGTGACCGTCCGGCCGAAGAGCGAGCTGCCGAGCGCGGCGGGCGCCGCCTCGCCCTCGCGCGTGACGGAAACCTCGAAATCCGGGAGCAACCGGCGGAAGGACTCGGTCACGGGCGCGAACGCCGGCTCCTCGACCGAGGCCTTCACCACGAGATCGGAAACCCACGACTCCCACGGCTGAGACAGAGAGACCTCGGTCCAGCCGTCGGAGAAGAGGGTCAGCACGTTCGTGCCCTCGTCGATGAGGACATGCCCGATCGCGGCTCCGTGCCGCAACGTGAGGATGCCGCTGAACCGGTCCGCCGTGAGCTTCTTCGAGGGGGCGGGCAGGTTCACGAACGTCGAGTCGAGATCGCCGTGCCGTACCGCGCGCGGCAGGAAAAGGGAGGCGAGGAGCGGTACGGCGCCGGCAGACACGCCGGCCGGAGGTGTGAGGAGCACCGCGTCCGCCTCCGTGGGGAGGAGACCGATCGCCGCATCACCCTTTCGCCCCGTCTGGAAATCCGCCGCCGCGAGGATCCACCCGTCGTGGAGGAGCAGGAGAAAGCGCTCACTCACGCTCACCGCGCCCGAGAACGGCTCGGCGTGGATCGGAAACTCGAGGAGCCTGGAGAGGAGTGCGGCGGTGGGCGTCCTTCCGAGCGCGCGCGCGGGCCAGGCGGAGACCACGTCTTTCACGAGCTGCTCCGGCTCTTTCGAGAGCCCGCGACGCACGGTCGAGCCAGCGGACTCCGGCGCGACGGACTCCTTCGCGCTCTCCGGACTCGCGGACACGGTCATGACGGGCATCAGCACCTCCGTACGTTCCGCTTGCGCCTCGAACGACAGGAACGGCTCGAGAGCCCTGGCGAAGACCCGTGCGTTCGGGTAGCGGCCCTCGCGCGCCTTCGCGAGGGCCGTGAGGACCACGGAATCGAGAGCGGCCGGAAGACCCGGCCGGAGACGCGACGGGGGGTCGGGCTCCGTCTGGAGCACCCGGGTCACGAGCTCGGCGAACGTCTTGCCGCGAAACGGCTGCTGCCCGGTGAGCGCGAGGTAGAGCAGCACGCCCACCGAGAAGAGGTCGGCGCGACCGTCGACCTCCTGCCCGAGGAGCTGCTCGGGGGAGGCGAAGAGCGGGGTCGCCAGAACGTCGCCCGCGCGGGTCTTCACGAGGTCCGAGCCGGCCACGCGCGCGATGCCGAAGTCCGTCACCTTGAGCCGCCCTCCCGGGAGGAGGATGAGGTTCGCGGGCTTCACGTCGCGGTGGACGACCCCATTGAGGTGGGCGGCCGAAAGGGCTTCGAGGAGCTCCACGGCGATGCGTGCCGCCTCCGGGATCGAGAGCTGCCCCTCGCGCGCGAGCAGGTGCTCCAGCGTCTCGCCCTCGAGCCACTCCATCACGATGAAGGGCCGGCCCTCCGACTCGCCGATGCGGTGGATCGTCGTGACACCGGGGTGAGAGAGCGCTGCGGCGGCGCGGGCCTCCTGGAGGAACCGGCGGCGGCTTTCGAGCGCGTCCGCGGGGCGCCCCCCGTCGCGGATCTCGGGGGCCCTCACCTTGATCGCCACCCGGCGCGCGCGCTCCTCGGCGAGGGCCCGGTACACGCCGCCCATCGCGCCCTCGCCCACCTGGGCCTCGATGCGGTACGGAAACGCGGCGGAGTAGGCGGGATTCATCGAACCTCCGAGCCTGTATCTACGCCGAGGCTCGCCCCTTCCGATGACTGGGGGCGTCCAAAGGTTTCACTCCCTCCGGGTCTTGATGAGCATGAGCGTCGTGCCCCCCAGATCGAACTCCGCGCGGTTCTCGACCTCGGCCCTGGTGATTCGCTTCTCTCCCATGAACGTCCCGTTCGTCGAAGCGAGGTCCACCACGAAGACCTGATCTTCCATCACCTCGATCGCCGCGTGATTCCGGGAGCACTGGGGGTCGGTGAGGACGATGTCGGCGTTCGCGCGCCCCATCGTCACGCGCGGGCGGTCGATCTCGAAGATACGGCCTGAATCGGGTCCCGCCAGGCAGGCGAGCGAGAGGCGCATCCCCGAGGGGAGCTTGAGCCTCTGATCGTTCGCCGAGCCGCCCGGGCCTGCTTTGGGGTGTGCGTCGGTGCTCATCGCCACCGGGCCCGGCGGCGGGGCGACCGCGGGGCGGGGCGGCGGCGCGAGGGGCGGAAGAGGAGGAGGCACCGGAACGGAGCCCGGCGGCGGACCCGGGGGACGCCGGAAGGGCCGTGGACCGCCCATCACGGTGGTGTCGAGAGAGAAATCGTCCGAGCCCAGGAGCGGGTTCATGACGGAGCCCGTCTCCTCGGCATTGAAACCCGCGGGAGCGGCGGCAGCGCCGTACGTGGGATTTCGGATCTCGAAGATCGACGAGCACTTCGTGCACTTGATCTTCTTCGCCGGCACGCCCTGAAAGCGGTTCTCATCGTAGTGGTACCGCGTCGTACAGCTCGGACACTGAATGATCAAGTCAGCTCCCTAGATCTCGAGGGCCGGATGCAGGGATTAGAGCGCGTCCTGCCGCTCGGGATCAAGCCGACACCGTGCGGGACGGCGAAAGCACCCTCTCCACCACACCGGGGAGCACGTCGAGGAGTCCGTCGACATCGGCCTGGGTCGAGCTCCACCCGAAGGAAAAACGCAACGTGGCCCGGGCATCCTCCATCGAAAGGCCCGACGCGAGGAGGGTTCGCGAAACCGACATCGATCCGGCGGAGCAGGCCGAGCCGGCCGACGCCGCGACGCCCTCGAGGTCGAGGGCGAAGAGAAGCGTCTCTCCCTCGGCTCCCGGAAACGTCACGGAGCTCACCGTGGGAAGCCGCTCGGAAAAGGCCTCGCGCCCCACGAACTTCACGCCGGGGACGGCGGCCGCGAGGCGCGCCTCGAACGAATCGCGGAGAGCCGCGACCCTCGACCTCTCCGCCTCGAGCGTGCTCGTCGCCCGTTCGATCGCCACGGCGAGCCCCACCAGCGCCGCGACGTTCTCGGTGCCCGCCCGGCGCCCGCGCTCCTGGCCGCCGCCCACGAGCTGAGGCCACAGCCGCGTCCCCTTGCGCACGTAGAGCGCACCCGCGCCTTTCGGCCCTCCGAACTTGTGGGCGGCGAGGGAGAGGAGGTCGACGCCGAGCGCCTCGACCGAGACCGGGATCTTGCCGACCGCCTGCACGGCGTCGGTGTGCAGCACGGCACCGGCTGCCCGGACCTCTTTGGCGAGCGCTTGCAGGTCGCCGTGAACGGCGCCCGTTTCGTTGTTGGCGAGGATCAACGACACCACCCCGACGTCGGGGCCGAGCCGCGAAACGACCTCCCCGGTCTCCGGCACGCCGCGTGCCCCGAGGGGCAGCTCCTCCATCGTGAAGCCCTGGGACAGGATCGCCCGCGCGCCCTCGCGAACGGCGGCGTGCTCGGCCGCCGAGACGAGGA
>CAZXSG010000456.1:0-4549 GCA_964643185.1 uncultured Holophagales bacterium | reverse complement strand
GCGTGGCGGGGCACAGACATAATGGTGCGACCGGGATGAGAGGATGTGGGCCCCGGCCCAGAGCAGGCCGGGGGCCTCACCGGGCTCGACTTTCGCGAAGCGCCAGGCGAGCTTGTCGATCACGCAGCGGGCTTCTTTGCGGCTTTCACGAGAGCGAGCCCCTCGGCCTCCTTGGCCGGATCCACGAAGGCGCGCGGCTTGGCCTTGCGCTCCTCGGGCAGGCCGTTCCAGTACGTCAGCGTGTCGGCGACGGTCGTGTCCAGCGGACGGAACGTGAGCCCTTTGGCGAGAGCCCGCTTGATCGACACACGATGGAAGCCCGCGGACTCACCGTCGGGCGCGGCCCAGATGGGCGGATCCAGCTTCTGCTCCTTGAGCACTGCCGCGCTGACCCAGGTGAACGTCACGTCGCTCTTCGCCACCTTCTTGCACGAGTCGAGCACCGTCCCCATGGTCAGCTCGCTCTTCGGACCGGTGGCGTTGTACTCCCCGGCGGCCTTGGCGTCGACCATGCGGATCGTCCATTCGGCCAGATCGCGCACGTCGATGATCTGGATCGGGTCCTTGGGCGTGCCGGGCGCGAGCATCTCGCCGCCCTTCGCCACGCGCACGGGCCAGTACGTGAACCGGTCGGAGCCGTCGCCAGGGCCCACGATGTAACCAGGGCGGATGTTGAGGGCCCTCTTCCCGTACGCCTTCGTGTTGGCCGCCTCGCAGGCCGCCTTCAGGGGCCCGTAGTTGCTCTCGGTGATGTCCTTCTTCGTCGCCATCTTCTCGGCGTCGGCTTCGGAAATGGTGCCCACGGCGGCCGTCTCATCCATGTTCGGCTTGGAGTTGTCGGGGTAAACAGATATCGACGAGATGAAGACGTAGAGCCCGATGTCGTTCCCCACGGCGGCCGCGGCCTGCCGCACGTGGCGCGGCCAGTAGCCCGACGGATCGATCACGGCGTCGAACTTCTTCCCCTCGAGCGACTTGTAGTCGCCCGTGTCGCGGTCGCCCTGGAGCTTCGTGAGCTCGGGGAACAGCGTGGGCCGCGTCTTGCCGCGGTTGAAGAGCGTGATCGTCCAGCCGGACGCCTTCGCGGCCTCCACGAGGTGCGGTCCGAGGAATCCCGTGCCGCCCAGGATGAGCAGATTCTTCTGCTTTCCGGGCTTTGCTTTCTCGTCCGCCGCGAATGCGACCCGGCTCGCGATCAGCGCCGTCACGCTTCCCAGGGCCGTCGTCCTCAGAATCTCGCGTCTCGTCCTTTTCGTCGACATTTCTGCCTCCTCTGTCCGCGGAATGTACGTAGATAGCCCTCGTGAGTTTCCCTGAGAACCAAATGTGCGGGCCATCACGGTCCATCGGATAGGTACCGCACGAGGATGGGTGTACCGTTGGATCATCCATCATCGCGGCACTTCGAGAAGCGGCCACGCATTGGCAACCATAGGGAGACGCATCATGAAAAAGACACTTCTCAGCGGAACGATGTTCCTCCTCGCCTCCGGCCCGCTCCTGGCCGGACCTCCCCTGTCGCCCGCGCACGGGCACGACGGCTGGGTGATCGAAGCCGGAGAGGGCGGCATCAAGTGCCGGGACGCGGCTCCCGCCGACGCCGCCTTGCTCCGGGCTCCAGACCCGTCGCAGCTGCGTGTCATCACTCCACAGCGAAGCGCGCTCGCGCCGCAGGCCGCAACGATCACTCTCCGGGCGACGGCGCAGCTCGATGGCTTTCCCGAGGCCAAGGCCGCGTTCATCCGGGCCGCCCAGAGATGGCAGGCGGTGCTCGCCTCGAACGTCACGCTCATCCTCGACGTCGACTACGGCCCCACGCGGTTCGGCACCCCGTGGCCGAGCGACAACGTGATCGGCTCGGCCGGAGGCCAGGCGCTCGTCGGCGATTTCTACGGTGATCTTCGTACGGCCCTCCGCACGAGCGCCGCGAACAGCGCGGAGACCAGCCTCTACAACCTGCTCCCGGCCTCTCAGGTACCCACCGACATCGGCGGCACCGTGAGGGTCATCTCCGCGTCGGCTCCGCTCCGCGCGCTCGGCCTCATCGACGCCGTGGCGAACCCGACCGCCGAGGAAGCGAACTTCGGCAAGCCGCCGAACATCGGCTTCAACAGCGCCTTCACGTTCGACACCAATTCCGCGAACGGCGTCGATCCCACGCGCATCGATTTCGAGAGCGTCGCGCTCCACGAGATCGGCCACGTGCTCGGCTTCAGCTCCTCGGTGGGGAGCAAGGAATCCGACCCCTCGGATGCCGTCGCCCTCACGCCGCTCGACATCTTCCGGTTCCGCCCGGGCGTCACGAACGGCACGTTCGCGACCGCGAGCCGCATCCTCTCCTCGGGTGGAAGCCAGATCTTCTTCGCTGGCGGCACGACCTACGCCTTCTCCACCGGCCGGCCCGACGGCACCATGGGCGACGGCCAGCAGGCGAGCCACTGGAAGGACGACGGCCAGACGAACGTCTACATCGGTCTCATGGATCCCACGCTCCGCAACGGTGAGGTGCGCAACATCGAGGCGACGGACATCCTCGCCATGGAGACGATCGGCTGGACGACCGGCTCCGGGGGCGGTGGTGGCGGCGGCGGCGGCGGCACGACGGTCGCCGAGAGCGAGCCCAACGAGACGCCCGACCAGGCCAACGCGATCACCACGGTTCCCGCGACCGTCACCGGTCGCGCGGTCCTCGGCGACGCCACGGGCATCAACCTCACCGGCTCGAGCGGCGCCGTGGTGGACCGCATCGAGGATCTCTTCGCCGTCACGCTCTCTTCGACCGGCTCGCTGCAGCTCGCGCTCTCCTGGAGCGGCTCCTCGAACGACCTCGACCTCTACGTGTTCCTCCAGAACGGCAGCAACCTTTCTCTCGTGGGCAGCTCGGCCGCCGAGAACACCACGAGCGAGTCCGTGAACCTCACCAGCCTGGTCGCGGGCCGCTATCTCATCGGCGTGAGCGCGTACGCCGCGGGCACCAACTATTCCCTCACGGTCGGCGGCACCGGCGTGGGCGGGGGCGGCGGTGGCGGTGGCGGGGGCGGCAACACCAGCCCCTGCGTCGAGAATGGCACCACCCTTTGCCTCAACGGCGGGCGCTTCGAGGTGAAGTCCACGTACCGTACGAACGAAGGCCAGACGGGCAACGGCCAGGCCGTCCGGCTCACGAACGACACCGGCTATTTCTGGTTCTTCCAGGCGGCGAACGTCGAGGTCGTCACCAAGGTCCTCAACGGCTGCTTCCCCGGGTTCAACTCGTACTGGGTGTTCGCGGGAGGCCTCACCAACGTGGAGGTCAACCTCACGTACCGGGATACGAGGAACGGAACGATCAAGACGTACAAGAACAACGTCAACACGGCCTTCGCGCCGATCCAGGACACCGGCGCCTTCTCGACCTGTCCGTAGTATTCAGCCCTCCGGGCCCGGAAACGCCTCCGGCGCGCTGATTCTTTATCAGCCCTCCGGGCCCGGGAACGCCTCCGGCGCGCTGATTCTTCCGGGGCATCGCAAACGAGGGGAGCTGGAAAGCTCCCCTCGTTTCGTTCTAGCCGGCGCGGAACAGCATGTAGGTGCCGACGTCGGGGCGTGGGTACGTGGGCTCGATTCGGCGCGGCGAGGTCTCGACGAGGCGAAACGGGGCCATGAGCCGCTCGTACTCCGCGACGCTCCGGCCGATGGTGCACATGCCCGCCGGATCCTCGAGATCTCCCCACAGGTGCTCCGCGTCGGTCTCCTCACAGAGTAGGGCGAACGCCGGCCGCCGGGTGACGCGCTTGATCTCTTCCACCACCTCTCGCACGACGGCGTTCGTGAGGTGCTGGAGCACGGTGAACGTGAGGACGAAATCGAACGAGGCCTCCGCGGTCGGCAGCGACGAGAGCGCGGCGACGTTCACGAAGCGGATGTGCGGCAGGAGGGGCGTCGCCTCCGCGACGAAGTGCGGCTCGCGCTCGAACCCCGTCACCGCCGCCCGCTCCGCCAACACCTGCGACATGCGCCCGTAGCCCGCGCCGACGTCGGCGGCCGCGGCGAGCGGAATCTCACGCGCCGCGCGTTCCAGATACCGGCGGACCTCCGTCTGCTCGAGATACGTCCTCACCGCGAACGCCGAATCCCGGACGTCCACGACATCGGTCATCTGCCAGGTCTTGCGATCCTCTGCCGTCTTCATTTTGGCTGTGCCTTGTTCACGAACGTCTCCTCGAGGTACGCCACGATCTGCGCGAGATCGTCGGGCTTGGCCTCGAGCCCGTTGTCGACCATGCGTTCCACGAGGCCCTTCGCGTCCTCGGCCGTCTCGGGCGGGTTGCCCACTACGTCGGCCACGGCGTGGCACTGCGCACAGGTCTTCTCGTAGAGCTGTTTCGCGCGGGGCGGGTCGTAGACGAACGGCGCCGCGCCGGGCACGGGCGTCGCCTCGAATGCCACCTTCACGCTCGTGGCCGTCTCCTGCTGGCCGCGCCTCTTCTTGGCCGCCTCCTGCAGGTCGGGCGAGATCGCGATGAGGTAGGCCGTCACCGGCCACTCCTCGTCGATCGAGATCGGCGTG
>CAZXSG010000455.1:0-4550 GCA_964643185.1 uncultured Holophagales bacterium | reverse complement strand
CCTTGACCGCGTCAACGCCGGTTTCGCGGACGTACTGGATCGGGCCGCCGCGGATGGGCCCGGGGCCCGGGCCGTAGGGGCCCACCCGGATCGCGCCCTCGCGGTCCTCGAAGACGGGCCCGAGCTGGTCGCTCGGAAGGCCGTCCCTGCCCGTGAGAGAGACGAAACGCCCGTTCTCGAAACGGTGGAGACCGCCGCCCGAGGTGGCCCACACACGGCCCGCCCGGTCCTCGAGGAGCGCGTTGATCGAGGGCGAGAGAAGCCCGTCCGGGGCTCCGTAGGTCACGAGCTTTCCGCCGGGCATCCGGCGGGAGAGGCCGTTCGTGGTGCCGATCCAGAGGGAGCCGTCCCGCGCGGGGAGGATCGTGCGGACGAGGTCCGCGGCGAGGCCCTGCTTCGTCGAGAGGTTCGAGAGCACGCGCCCCGTGGCCGCGTCCAGCTCGTCGAGCCCGCCGCCGTAGGTCCCCACGTAGACGCGGTCCGACGAACCCGATATCGATTTGACGAAGGGATGCGCGAGGCCGTCCTTCTTCGAGACGCCCGAGAACTTCCCCTCGCGGAGCCGGTTGAGGCCGCCGCCGTGCGTGCCGACGAAGAGGCTGCCTTCGGCGTCCTCGGCGAGCGCGAGGACCTGGTTGCTCGAGAGGCCCTGCGCCTCGGTGAGGGTCTCGACGCGATTCCCGATGATCCTCGTGAGTCCCGGCCCGCCCACCCAGAGGCTTCCGTCCCGGTCCTCGAGGAGCGCGGCGATGCGGAACCCCGAGAGCGGGAGCGGCACCGGAACGAAGCGCGTACCGCCCCAGCGGGCGAGGCGGCCGTCGTACGTGCCGGCCCAGAGCGTCCCGCTCCGGTCCTCTCTCACGGCCGAGATCTGCTCCGAGGGGAGGCCGTCGCGCACGCCGTAGACCGTGACGGATCCGTTCCGCAGGACGTTCAGGCCGCCGCCGTTCGTGCCCACGAGGAGGCTGCCGTCCTTCGCTCGCGAGAGCGCCAGGATCCGCACGCTCGAGAGCCCGTCGCGGGTGCCGAGCGATTTCACGGTGCCGTCCTTCGCGATGCGGTCGAGGCCCGACTCGGTGCCCACCCACACGCCTCCGTCGGCCTCGGGGAGAAGCGCCCACACGACGTCGTCGGAGAGACCCTGCGCCTTGCCGAACGGCGTCGCCGCGCCGCCCTCGATGCGGGTCACACCCTTCTCGGCGGCGACCCACAGAGTTCCCGTGCCCGTGGCGCCTGCGGGCGCCTCGACGATCGCGCGGATGCGGTTGTCGGTGAGGCCGGGCAGCGAGATGCGGTCGAACCGCACGAAACGCACGCCGTCGAACCGCGCGAGGCCCGACATCGTTCCCAGCCACAGGTAACCGTCACGCGAGGTGTGGAGTGCGTTCACGCGGTCCTGGGGCAGGCCCTGCTCCGTTTGCCAAACGTCCTGCCCGTACTGCGTGAGAGCGCGCTCGGGATCCAGGGCCCAAGCGCCCCTCGAAAGCCCGAGAGCCAGGACCAGGGCCGCGACCCGGAGACGCATGAGCACATCTTACGGACCTAAACTGCGGCGGACCCGTGCTCCACGCGATCGACCGTCTTCGCGCGTTTTCGGCCCTCGCGGCCGCGCTGCTCGTGTGCGGCACGGCCATCGCGTCGTCCCCCGAGAAGGGCACCCGCATCATCCGGGTGTTCGGCCCCGCAGACACCGGGGCGCCCGTGCAGTCCTGGGAGAGCGTCGAGGACCCGCGAGGCGTCGTGTACGTCGCGAACCTCTCGGGGGTCCTCGAGTTCGACGGCGTGAAATGGCGGCAGATCCCCACCCCGAACGGCTCGGCCGTCTACAGCCTCGCGGTGTCCGGAACCGGGCGCGTCGCCGTGGGAGCGTTCGGCGAGCTGGGCTATCTCGCCCCCGACGAAACCCACACGCTCCGCTACGTGTCGCTCCTCGACCGGCTGCCGAAGGCCCTTCAGCCGCTGCCCGAGATCCGCGGCACGTTCGCGGTGGCCGAGGGTTTCGTGTTCGTCTCCGAGAGCCACGCGTTCCTCTGGGACGAGGTGTCCGCAACGTCCGTGAAGGTCCTCCCGGCCCCGGCCGGAGACGCGTTCCAAAAAGCCTTTCTCGTGAACGGCCAGGTCGTCTTCGTGACCCGCGAGGGACTCCTGCGCCTCACGCACGGCACTCTCGAGCTCGTAGCCGGCGACCGCCTGCCGGGCCGACCGCTCGTGGCTCTGCTGCCAGTTGCCGGAAAACCCGAAGGAACGTTCCTCGCCGCCGACCCGCAACAGGGGCTGCTTCTCCTCGAGGGCGGCCGCGCGACACCGGTCGCGCCCGAGACCTCGCGCTGGCTCGTCGCCTCCGAGGTCGCTCACGGACTCGCGCTCCCGGACGGCCGCTTCCTCTTCACGACCCGGCGGGCGGGCTTCGCGATCCTGAAGAGCGATCTCACGATCGACGAGCTCTTCGACGCCGATTCCGGTCTGCCCGATCCCGACGTCTTTTCCGCGCGCCTCGCGCGGGACGGCGCGCTCTGGCTGATTCTCAGGAGCAGCGGGCTCGCGCGCCTCGACCTCGGCACCCGGGTCACTCAGTTCGACGAGCGCAACGGGCTCCGCGGAAACGTCCTCGGGGTCGTGCGGCACAAAGGACGGCTCTTCGCGGGCTCTTCGGCCGGCCTCTTCGTGTGGGAGCCCGGCGAGTCAGGTCGCGGGGCGTTCCGCCCGGTCCCGGGGGCCGGCTGGGCGCAGTACACGCTGCTCGCGTTCGGGGACAGGCTCCTCGCGGGCTCGGCCCGCGGTGTCCTCGAGGTCTCCGCCGAAGGAGCCGTCCTCGTGGCGGGGACCGAGGGCCTGCGGTCGTACGCCCTCACGGCCTCCCGCAACGACCCGTCGCGCGTCTGGGTGGGGCATCGCGACGGACTCCTCGTGCTGAAGCAGAGCGGCGCCCGCATCGAGGTGGAGGACCGCCTGCCGGGCGTCAAGGCCCTGGTGCGCTCGATTGCCGAAACCTCCGAGGGTGAGCTTTTCCTGGGAACCGTGTTCAGCGGCGTCCTGCGCATCTCATTCCAGCCACCGATCCGGCCGGGACCACTGGGCAAACCGCGCGTCACCGCGCTCGGCGGCGCCGAGGAGAGCTACGTGGCCCTCGTGGAAGGGCGGCTCCTCGCGGCTTCCGCTGCCGGCTCGGAGGGCCGGGTCCACTTCGTGGACCCCACCTCGAGCACGCTCGTCCCGGAGAACGGGATCACCGGGCTGCTGCGCGGGCGCTACTACTTCTCGGTCGCCGAGGGGCGACCGGGCGAGATCTGGGTCAACACCGCGCCCCCCTCCCTCCTCACGAGGCGGGAGGACGGCACGTATCGACTGGACGACCGGCTCCTCCGGGGCGCGCCCGGGCGGGACGTGCAGATGCTCGTCGCGACGCCCGACGGCGAGATGTGGTTCGGCAACGAGGAGGGTCTCTTCCGCTACGACGGCAGCGGAGATCCGCCCGAGCGGGAGGCTCCGGTACCGCTCATCCGGCGGATCGAGGCGAACGGACGCGTGCTCTACGGCGGCGACGGACGCATCGCGTCGCTCGAGCAGCCGCTCGCGGCCGGTGCCGCCTCACGCATGCGATTCGAATGCGCGACGGCGCGGTTCGAGCCCCGCGCCGGAATTCGATATCGGTATCGCCTCGAGGGCGAAGACGACACCTGGTCGCTTCCCACCGAGGAACCCGTGCGCGAATACACGAACCTCGGGGAGGGCCGCTACGTGTTCCGCGTGAAGGCCGAAGACACCGCGTCCGGCTCCGGCGCGTCGGGCGAGACCGCAATCGGCTTCCGCGTGCTGCCGCCCTGGTTTCGCACCTGGTGGGCCCTTCTCGCGTGGGCCCTCGGGCTCGGGCTCCTCGTGCGCTGGGGGCTCCTGCTCAGGGACCGGGCGCTGCGCCAGCGGAACGCCGACCTCGCGCGCCGCGTGGCCGAGCGCACCGACGAGCTGGCGGCAGCGGTGAAGGAGCTCGGGGACGCGAGAGCCGCGCTCGAGGAGCGCAACCGGGCGCTGGGCGAGGCGAACGAGAGGCTCACGACGCTCTCGTATCGCGACGGGCTCACCGGAGTCGCGAACCGGCGGCACCTCGACGACATGCTCGCCCAGGAGTGGAACCGCGCGTTCCGCGCGGGCACGCCCATTTCGTTCGTCCTGGCCGACATCGATCACTTCAAGAAGCTCAACGATTCGCTCGGCCACCAGGAGGGCGACGTGTGTCTCCGCAAGGTGGCCGAGGTCCTGGCCGAGAACGCGCGGCGGAGCGGCGACCTGGCGGCGCGTTTCGGGGGCGAGGAGTTCGGCGTGCTGCTGCCCGGCGCGCCCGAGGAGGCGGCGTTCCAGGTGGCCGAGACGATGCGCGCACGCCTCGAGGCCCTGAAGATGCCGCATCCCGCGTCCCCGCTCGGCATCGTCACCGCGAGCTTCGGCGTCGCGACGTTCCACCCGCGCGACGGCGGCACCGCGCAGGAACTCGTGGCGAGCGCCGACGAGGCTCTCTACGCCGCGAAGAAAGCCGGTCGCAACCGTGTGTGCTG
>CAZXSG010000454.1:0-4568 GCA_964643185.1 uncultured Holophagales bacterium | reverse complement strand
GGCTCGGGCGAGACCCGGCACTACGTGCGCGTCAGCCGCTCGACGATCGAGGCGCGAAACGGGCTGCTCCGAGATCTGCTCGTTCGAAAGGGAGGCCTTGCGCCCTGGGACCGGCGGCCCGTGAGTACGGCGACCGTGGCCGACGTCGACCCCCTTGCGATGCGGGACGCGCTCCAGCGGATCGGGGTGATCGACGCGGCAACGCCGGCCGAGAGGTTCCTTTCCGACACGCTCCCGGTCAGCGCTTTCGTTCCGCCCCTCCTCGCGCGCGAGCCACTGACCGGGATACTGCGGCCGCGAAACTTCGCCTTACTGCTTTTCGGCCGGGAGCCTCAGCGGTTCATTCCTGGCGCCGTGAGCTTCGCATCCGCCTACGAGGGAACGGACCGTGCCGCGCCCCGCGCAACTCGTCTCGAGCTGGCCTCAACGCTTCTCGATCAGCTACGGATCCTGCTCCCGACGATCGAGGCCGAAGCGCGAGTGCTCTTCGACAAGAGCGACGTGGATCGGCCCAGCGTTCTGAAGTACCCGGTGAGGGCCATCCGTGAAGCGCTCGTCAACGCTTTCGCGCATCGGGACTACGAATCGGTCGACCCGCTGCGGGTGACGGCCTTTCGGGATCGAATCGAGATCTCCTCGCCGGGTTCCCTCCCCCTGGGCGTGGATCCCGTGGCCGTGAGCGACGGAACCGCGGGACCGGTCTGGCGCAACCAGACGCTCGCCTGGTTCCTCACCCGTCTCGGCTACGCAGAGGCGGAAGGCCAGGGACTGCGCACGATTCAGTCCACGCTGCAGGCGGCGGGCTGTCCTCCGGCACAATTCGAGGCGGGGCCCGTTCGCGTGGTCTGCACGCTGTGGGCCCATCCCCGCGCAACCAACTGAGACGGGCGGCCGCCCGTGTCCCGGGCGCGGCCGCTTCTACTCCTCGACCTTCCGCTTCGAGTCCCACATCACGTAGACGCAGAGCGCCGTGAACAGGATCAGAGACGCCATCTGGCCCAGGAGCTCGGAGTCGTAGAACGGCGACTTGATCCAGTGCTTCTCGAAGCCCGGGATCAGCCGGAACGACGCCCCGAACACGCCGCCCAGCGCCCCGCCGGCCATGAGCCCCGACGCGATCACGATGCCGCGCTCCCGCATCGAGCGGCCCCAGGTTCCGCCGACGCTTTCGCCCTTCTTGTCGATGAAGTGCGCGAGCGTGCCGCCCACGAGGGCGGGCAGGTTCAGCTCGAGGGGCAGGTACATTCCCAGCGCGAACGTCAGCGCGGGAACCTTGAGCATCTCCAGCATGATGGCGATCATCGCGCCCACGCCGAAGAGCACGTACGCGATGGGCTGCTGGTTCATGAACCCTTCGACCAGCGTCTTCATGATCGCGGCCTGGGGAGCCGCGAGCACCGCGCGGGTGTCTCCCGGCACGGCCGCGCCGAACTGGTACACCTTGTCGAGCACCATGATGGTGACGCCGGCGGTGATCGCCGCCGCGATCACGCCCGCGAACTTCCACTTCTGCTGCACCTCGGGGGTCGAGCCCAGCCAGTAGCCGGCCTTCAGATCGGTGATCGTCTGTCCGGAGACCGACAGTGCGGTGCAGACCATGCCGGCGATCGCCATCACGAAGAACATGCCCGTCGTGCCCGACAGACCGAACTGCAGCAGCACGACGCACGAGATGATCACGGTGAGCATCGTCATGCCCGAAACGGGGTTGCGCGCCGTGGTTGCAATGGCGTTCGCGGCGACCGACGTGAAGAAGAACGAGAAGAGGAGCGTCAGCCCGAGTCCGAGGCCCACGATGAGGAACGAAGCCTGGAGCGTGCCGAGGAGGATCGCCACCACCACCGCGCCGAGCGCGATGCCGCCCAGCTGGATCGGGAACGAGAGGTCGCGGTCGGTCCTTTCGAGCTCCGCGCCGCCGTCCCTCCTGAACGCCTTGGCGGCGATCGTGAACGAGCCGATCAGGATCGGGATCGACTTCACGATGCCGAAGATTCCGGCGGTCGCGATCGCGCCCACGCCGATGAGCCTCACGTAGCGGGCGAAGATGAGACCGGCCGACATCTCCGAAAACGGCACCGCGGAGGGGTACACGGGGCCCGTGGTCACGTGCTGGCCGAACATCCAGATGAGCGGCACGAGCACGAAGTTCGAGAGGAGCCCGCCCGCGCAGAGGATCATCGAGCTGCGCAGGCCCATCACGTAGCCGAGACCCAGGATGAACGCCTCCGCGTTGAACTTCAGCACCACCTTGCTCTTGTCGGCGAGGTCCTTGAAGAGGGGAAGGAACTGAAAGTCGAGCTGCTCGCGCCACACTTCCCAGGTCGTCGTGATGAAGTCGTAGAGAGCGGCGATGCCCGTCGCCTTCAGGAGCAGCGTCGCCTGCGAGCCGCCCTTCTCACCCGTGACGAGGACCTCGGTGATCGCCGTCGCCTCGGGGTAGGGGAGCTGTCCGTGCATCTCGCGCACGAAGTAGCGGCGCAGCGGGATGAGGAAGAGAACGCCCAGGCAGCCGCCCGCGAGGCAGATGAAGATCGTCTGCACGGGGTGCGGGTTCAGCTTCAGCATGTAGAGCGCGGGGAGCGTGAAGATCGCGCCCGCCACCACCGACCCCGACACGCCGCCGACCCCGGTGATGATCACGTTCTCGAGCACGGTCGAGCGACGGGAGTAGACACGCGCGAGGCCGATGGCGAGGATCGAGATGGGGATCGCCGCCTCCATGACCTGCCCCACCTTGAGGCCCGAATACGCCGAGGCGATGGTGAAGAGGACGCACAGGAAGAGGCCCCAGGCCACCGACCGCAGCGTCGATTCCGGCGGGCTCTGGCCCGCGGGGACCATGGGCTGGTAGACCTCTCCCGGCTCGAGGGGCTTGTAGGCGTTCTCGGGCAGCGATTTCGACTGCGGTGAGTCCATTCCCGCTCCGTTCTCGTGTGGCGTTCGACGTCGGGGAGGCTGAAGTGTAGGCGGGCGTCACCACACCGGGAAGCAAAGTCCGTAAACTTCGCATCCTGCCTCGATGAATACGCCGTTCAACCCCGCGGCCGGCCTCCTCGTCGATGGCCGCTACCGGCTCCTTCGCCGGCTCGGCGAAGGGGGCCGTGGAGAGGTCTGGGAAGCCGTCCACGAGGAGATGGGCCGGCGCGTCGCGGTGAAGTTCCTTTCCGCGGGCGCGGGGCGCGATCCGGGCGCTCTCGAGAGGTTCCGGCGGGAGGGCCGCGCGGCCGGCCTCCTGAACCACCCGTTCATCGTGGCCGTGCACGACTTCCACATCGGGAAGGACGGCGCCTTTCTCGTGATGGAGCTCTGCGAGGAGGGCAGCCTCGAGGACGAGCTGCAGCGCCTGGGAGCCGCCACGTTCGCCCGCGCGGCCGAGGTCGTGGAGTGCGTCGGCGCGGCGCTGGGCGCGGCCCACCGGGCGGGAATCGTCCACCGCGACATCAAGCCCGCGAACATCCTCGTCACGAAGGACCGGCTCAAGGTCGCAGACTTCGGGCTCGCGAGCCTCTCCGAGCTGGACGATCCGGCGCCCGGCCTCACGGGCGCGCACGCGCTCGGAACACCGCACTACATGAGCCCCGAGCAGGTCGAAGGAAAGCCGGCCGGCGAGAGGAGCGATCAGTACGCCCTCGCCGTCATCGCGTATCAGATGCTCACGGGCAGCGTGCCGTTCTCCGGCGAGTCCATCCGGGCCGTCATGGTCAAGCACCTCTTCGAGCAGCCGCGGGCGCCGCACGTCGTGGATGCGGCGATCCCGGTGGAGGCCTCCAAGGCCATCCTCGTGGCGCTCGCGAAGACGCCGGAGGACCGCTACCCGACGCTCCTCGAGTTCGTGGCCGCGCTCACGCTGCCGCTCCGCGAGGCGAAGCGCTCGCCCAACGTGTCGACCAATCCGCTCAAGACCGTCTCGGGGCCGGCGGGCAAGACCGCCGTGCTCGCGACGCCCACCGACATCTACCCGGCCGCCACGTCGCGATCGACGTCGAGCGGGCAGCTCGCGCCGGTGGGCCGCGAGAAGCTGCTCGCCGAGATGCACGACATGCTGCTCGAGATGCTCCGCGGGCGGGGCGGGCTCGTCCTCGTAGGAGGTGAGCCGGGCAGCGGCAAGACGACGCTCGTGGAGGCGTTCCTGCGCAAGGAGCGCGAGCAGCGGCCCGAGCTCGCGCTCGCCGAGGCGGGCTGCTCCGAGCGCTTCACGGCGTCCGAGGCCTACGCGCCGTTTCTCGAGGCCGTCTCGCGGCTCGCGGAGGGACTGCCCGGGGGCCGCATCGCGCAGCCCCTCGCGACCCACCCGCCCGTCGGGCCCCGGCACCTGCCCGCGCTCCCCCCGCTCTCTCGGCTTCTTGCTGGCCGGTGCGGGCGCGGCGACGATGCTCGCGTTTGTCCTGCTGGCGCGCCGCCGGCTCCCCCGGCAGACGGCGGGCTGAATCACCACCGCTCGTCGTCATTCGTCGGAGCCAGCGTGATCGTTGCGATCACGCTGGCGGAACGTAAGACGCGGGCGCAGACGCGGAAGGGCTTCGACATCCCCGCCGTCGCCTGGGAGCGGCACATCCTGCCCGCCCGCG
>CAZXSG010000453.1:0-4578 GCA_964643185.1 uncultured Holophagales bacterium | reverse complement strand
CAACGCGGGCACGGGGCGATCGGACGCTCCGGCGGGCGCTCTCACCATGCCATCGATGGCCGCCGACGCCGTGGCGGTGCTCGACGCCGAAAGCATCGCGTGTGCCCACGTGTTCGGAATCTCGATGGGCGGAATGATCGCCCTCCACCTCGTGTTGCGGCACCCGGAGCGCGTCGCGGCCCTCGCGCTGGGCGCGACGTTCGCCGGCTGGCGGCGCAGCCTCAAGCCGAGGCTCCGCACCCAGATGGATCTTCTCGTCGGCAACGCCCGCGCACGCCGCGGCCGCGGTCTCGACCGGCTGGCGAGCGTCCTCGTTTCGCCTCGTTTTCTCGCAGCGCCCGAAGGAGGGCTGGCCGCGTTCGCGTCGTTCGTGTCGCGCGCGGAGCCCGCGAAGCCGCGCATCTCGCTCCGCCAGCTGGGCGCCGTGTTGCGCCACGACACCGACTCGCGGCTCGCCACGATTTCAAAGCCCTCGCTCGTGATCACGGGCGATGCCGACCGCCTGGTGCCTCCCGGCAATTCCGCGAAGCTCGCGAGGGGCATTCCGGGGGCCCGCCTCGTCGAGCTGCAGGGCGCCGGCCATTGCTTCCCGCTGGAGCGGCCGGACGAATCGGCCGAGCACCTCCTCGACTTCTTCGAGGGAAACGCCTCCTTTTCGGAAGCGAACGGAGGCGAGCTCAGACCAGCTTGAGGAGGTGCCCCATCTTGGCCTTCTTGGTCGTGAGATAGCCCCGCGTGTCGTCGGTCGGAGGAACCTCCAGGGGCACGCGTTCCACGATCTCGAGACCGAAGCCGTCGAGCGCCACGTACTTCGAAGGGTTGTTCGTCATGAGGCGCATCTTGCGGACGCCGAGATCCCGCAGGATCTGGCACCCGATGCCGTAATCCCTCACGTCGGGCTTGAAGCCCAGCTTCTCGTTGGCGGCCACGGTGTCGAACCCCTGCTCCTGCAGCTCGTACGCGCGGAGCTTGTTGAAGAGGCCGATCCCACGCCCCTCCTGAAGAAGGTACAGGAGAACGCCTTTGCCCTCGTGCGCGATCACGGCCATCGCCATCTCGAGCTGCGTGCCGCAGTCACAGCGCATCGACCCGAAAACGTCCCCCGTGAGGCACGAGCTGTGCACCCGCACGAGCGTCGGCTCCTCGGGCGAGATGTCACCCATCGTGAGCGCGAGGTGCTCCTCGTTCGTCACGTCGGAGCGGAAACCCACCACCCGGAACTCCCCGAACCGCGTGGGCAGCTTGGGCGCCGCGACGCGATGCACGAGCCTCTCGTTCCGCATGCGGTGCCGGATCAGCTCCGCCACCGAGACGATGGGGATGCCGTGCTTCTCGGAGAAAACCAGAAGGTCCGGCACGCGGGCCATGGTCCCGTCCTCGTTCATGATCTCGCAGATCACGCCCGCCGGCACGAGACCCGCGATGCGGGCGAGGTCCACCGAGGCTTCCGTCTGACCGGCGCGCTTGAGGACGCCGCCCTTCTTGGCGCGGAGAGGAAACGTGTGGCCCGGGCGGGCCAGATCGTGAGGGCGCGTGCGGGGATCGATGAGCGTCTTGACCGTCACCGCACGGTCCGCGGCCGAGATGCCCGTCGTGACCTTGCCCCGGGCCTCCACCGAGACGGTGAAGGCGGTGCCGAACGTGGACGTGTTGTCCTCGACCATCGGCGGCAGGTTCAGCTCGTCGCAGCGCTCCTCGGAGAGCGACACGCACACGAGGCCGCGACCCTCGCGGGCCATGAAATTGATCGCCTCGGGCGTGACGTGCTCGGCCGCGATGCAGAGGTCGCCCTCGTTCTCACGGTCCTCGTCATCCACGATGATCACGAACTTGCCGAGCCTGTAAAGGACGGCGGCCTCGTCGACGGTCACGAAACCCAAAATTGAACTCCTGATGGGGGTCCGGAAGGCAAATCCCCCACCCGAAGATACCAAATGGGTTCCCCGGTGGGGGGCCTGGGGGGATCGAGAAACCCCCAGGACCAAATTCAGATTTCAAACGGCCGGGAGCTCGGCCTCCGGAGGAGATTCGAGGCGCGGGAACTTGAAGGGATGCGCCGAGAGCACGGCCCGCTTTCCCACCTCCCGGACGAGCGTCCTCAGAAACATCTCGAACTGGTGGGCCGCGGGCACGAACGTCTTGGGCGGCCGCTCGCGCGAGAAGCCCGCGTGGAAACGCTCGAAGAGCGACCAGTCCTTGAACATCAGGTGCCGCATCGAGCCGCGGCGGAAGCCCTCGAGCTCTCCCACGAGGACCCGAAGGGTCTTGCGGTCGGCGTTCTTCACGAAAGCGCTCGCCACGGCCGTGAGCGCCCAGAGGTCGTCGCGAAGCCTGAGGCTCTGCTCGAACTTCGTCGAATAGTCGGGAAAGAGGGCCCGGCCGTCCACCTCGGCATCGAACGTCTCGGCGAGCCCGATGATGCTCTGCTGAAAGAGGTCGCGCACGATCCCGGAAGCGTCCTCCATGCGCGCGAAGATGAGCTTGGGGTCCTTCATGAGGACCACGTCGGCGAGCTCCACCTCCATGGCCTTGCGCACCTCCATCTCCATCGAGAAGACGAGGCGCTCGAGGCCTTCCGCGATCGGCGAGGTCTCGGGGAAACGCGGGAGGAACCGCTTCCTCACGTACGCCACGATGCTCTCGCTCTCACCCTTCACGAGGCTGAACACGAGGAGCGCGCGTTTGGCCGTGGCCGGGGAGGAGATGGTGTCGCGGATGAGCTCCGTGTAGCGGAGCCCCTTGAAGAGCTCGACGAAGAGCGCCGCGAGGGCCCCCCGCTGCGTGGGCTCGGAGACCGTCTGGAGGACGCGATGGAGAGACAGCTTGCTCTGGCGGTCGAGAACGGGCCTCAGGTTCTCGCGAAACAGGACGCCGAGGTTGGGATCCTGCTTCAGCGTTCCGAGGAGGATGCGCCCCAGCGAGAAGTACGTCTGCAGCGGCAGGAACTGCGTGCGCGAGAGCTCGTCGAGGAGCTTGGCGAAATCGTCCAGCTTCTCGATGACGAGCGCGAGCTCCGTCTCGGCGGTCCCGGCGCGCCGCTGCGCGGTCCCGCTGCCCGTGGTGGCGGCGCCGCGCGACACCTGGCTGTCGAGGTACAGGAGGAACGACGCGAGATCCTCCTTGCCCTCTCCCAGGAGGTGCGTCGTGAGCATCGCCATGTGCGCGACGCCCGTGCGCACCACGGAGACCTCCTCGACGTAGTTCTTCAGGGAGGCGTGCGACCTTTCGAACGGGGAGAGCGGCAGGCAGTCGAGCACGAAGAACCGCTCGAGCCCCTTGAGCCACATCTCCATCTCGAAGAGGTAGTCGTACTTGATCCGGTTCGAGAAGAGGGCCGACGTCTCGAGGACCGTGAAGCGCGGCATGGTGTGGCCAAAGTGTACGGCCGGTCGGCCGGCGTCAGAACGGGTAGCCGATGGAAAACGCGAACTCCCCCGCGCTCTCCCCGGTCTTGCGGTCGAGCTTCCAGCCGTATTCCACGCGCACCGGACCGACCGGCGAGCGGTAGAAGAGACCCAGCCCCGCGCCGTGACGCAGGTTCGCGAGCTTCACGTCCTTGAACGACGCCCAGACGTTGCCGGTGTCGAAGAACAGCGCGACCCCCAGGTCGCCGGCGATGGGCTGCCGGAGCTCCACGTTCCCCACGACGAGCCCGTTTCCTCCGCTCCCGACGAGATCCTCCCCGTTCGAGACGAGCGTCTGGCCCGGGATGCCGAGCGCGTCCGGCGCGAAGGCCCGGTGAGACGACCGCCCGCCGGCGAACAGCCGCTCGGAGACGGGCACCTCGAGGTTCGGGGCACAGCCGGGGTTCGCCACGAGGTCGCAGTCCCCGTACGGCGCGATGAGGCCCGTGCGGATCGAGACGGCGAGCACCGCGCCCCCCGCCGCTCCGATGCTCTTGTAGCCCGCCGCCTGCAGATAGACCTTGAAGAAGGCGGCGTCCGCGCTCAGGAACGGGAACGCGAGCTTGGCATCCAGCGAGATGTTTCCCCCCCGCGTGGGATAGATCGGATCGTCGCGGAGGTCCCAGAGGAAACCCGGTCCGACCGACGACACGCGCTTGGCCGTGTTCTGCCGCTGGTCGGCTCCGAGGCCTGGATCGGACGACGGCTTCACCACCTCGTACTGGTAGCGGAGCGTCGTCTTGAGGATCGGCCCGAACGACCGCTCCGACTCCAGGAAAAAGCCCGCGCGCCGCACGTCGTACGTCTTGCGCACCTGCTTGGCCGCGTAGCCGGTGAGGCCCAGAGGAACCCCCGTGCCGAAGAAGGACCGCTCTCGCAGCGTCGCGAGGATGCGGCTGTCGAGGCTCGAGTAGCGGCCTTCGATGCCGGCCGCCATCGCGCGTCCGAAGAGATTCGAGTACGACAGGCCGAGGGAGAGCCTCGGGCTGAACTTCTTCGCGGCGCTCGGCGCGTACTCCCCGCCGAGGCTGTAGACGACGTTCCACGGGCTCGCCTCGGTGACCGTGATGACCACGGCCCGCGCGCGCGTCTCGGGGTCGGGCGGCAGGGTCGTCACCTCCACGCGCGAGAACACTCCCAGGCGAGAGACGTTGCGCTGCGTCTCGACGAGCGT
>CAZXSG010000452.1:0-4588 GCA_964643185.1 uncultured Holophagales bacterium | reverse complement strand
CGAGCGCCTTCACCTTGCGGTGCGCGAACATCGACGTGTAGAGCGCGGCGGCCAGCGCGACCGGCACCGCGAACAGCATCGCGTAGAGCGTTCCCTTGAGCGTCCCGAACACGAGGGGCACCAGGGAAAGCTTGGACTCGAAGTCGTCGGTGCCGCCGGTCGACTGCCAGTTGTATTCGGGCTTGTCGTAGCCCTCGTAGTGGACCTTCCCGAAGAGCGCGTGGAGCGAGGTCTCGGGATGGTGCGCGGTCAGCTCGTAGGACGCGAGCCCGCCCGGCAGGATCGCGAGATAGCCGTCGGCCTTGGGTGAGATGGCGACGGCCGCTGTCGAGCCGGCGGCCCTGGCCTTCGTGAGGGTTCGCTCGTTCGTCGCGAAGTGCGTGACGAGGTCCCCTTCGGCGTCTGCCGAGAGAAACGTCTTGCCGCGCGCGGAGGCGGCGAGCGCCGTGATGGCCGCGCCCTGCGGCTCGAAGCGCTGGACGACGGTGGGAACGCGCTCCTCGGCGTCGGGCGTGCGGCGGATCCTCTGGATGCCCACGAGGCGGCCCTTCGCGTCGCCGGCGATGAGCGTCTGGCCGCCGAGGAGGTAGCGCGCGGCAGTGATGGGCGCGGGGTCGCTCACGGGGAGCGTCGCCTCGCCCACGGCCTCGGGCGTGCGGTTCAGGAACGAGAAGAAGAGGACCTTGCCCGAAGCCGTTCCGGCCGCGAGGAGCTCGGCGCGGTCGTCGAGGGCGATGACGGCGACCTTCTCTCCCGCGAGCTTCTCCGAGAGGTCGAAGATCTGGGCGCCGTCGTCCTCGGAATACGTCGCGGCGAGGAGCACGCCGGGCTCGGGCGAGCCCGCGACCACGGCGAGGCCGCTCTCGCGCGTCCTTCCGGCGACGGAGGTCAGGGGCCGCCCCGCGGCATCGAGCGCGATCTTGGCGCCGGCCGAGAGCCGGTACGTCGTCACGCGGGCCGAGGTTGTGGGATCGAACGTCGAGTTGAATCGCCCGTCGGCGAGCAGCACGCTGCCGTTCGGAAGACCGAGCGCGTACTCGCCCGTCAGGGTCCGGGTGGCGGAGGTGAACGCGAGCCCCTCGGCCCCTTCGGGCCGGAGCTCCTGGATCGTCTTGCCGGTGTGGAGGTCGATGACCCGCACCGAGCCGTCGGCGCAGGCGAGGTCAGCCAGCTCACGGTACTCGTTCTCGCCCGCGGCGAGGATCTGCTTGTGAGGCTCCGCGCCTTCGGCGCTACGCACCTGCCACGCCGCGTCGAACTTCGTTTCCGCTTCGAGCTTCGTCTTCGGCTGCGCCCAGAGCGGAATGGCCTCGAGGAGGATGAGGACGAACATGAGAACCAGGGCCCCCACCATGAGGAGGCCACCCCCGGTGATCACCCAGCGCGCCAGCCGGTCGGCGATCCTCACGCTCGTCCGCGTACTCACGATCCGATTCCTTTCCGCTCCGCGGCCGGGCTACTTGGAGAGCTTCTCGAGCTCTTCCGAGACGACCTTGGCGGTGATGGGGAAGTAGCCGTCCTTCACGACGATCTCCTGCCCTTCCTTGGAGAGGATGTACCTGAGGTACTCGCCCACGAGCGGGTCGAGCGGCTTGTTGGGGGCCTTGTTCACGTAGACGTAGAGGAAGCGCGAAAGGGGGTATTTCTTCGCGAGCACGTTCTCGTAGCTCTCGCCGAAGGCCTCGCCGCCGTCGGCCTCGGAGAGCTTGAGGCTCTTGACGCCGGAGGTGGTGTAGCCGATGCCCGAGTAGCCGATCGCGAACTTGTCCTCGGCGATGCCCTGGACGACGGACGACGAGCCCGGCTGCTCCTTCACGTTGCTCCGGTAGTCGCCGCCCGAGAGCGCGATTTCCTTGAAGTAGCCGTACGTGCCGGAGGCCGAGTTGCGGCCGTAGATGGAGATGGGCTTGGCCGCCCACTCGCCGGTGAGGCCCAGGTCGCCCCAGGTCTTGGCGTCCTTGCCGCCGCGCTTCCTGGTGGCGGAGAAGATCGCGTCGACCTGCTTGAGGGAGAGCTTCTCGAGCGGGTTGTCCTTGTTGACGTAGACGGCGATGCCGTCGAGCGCGACGCGCACCCTCGTGGGCTTGTAGCCGTACTTGGCCTCGAACTTGTCGATCTCGGCGCCCTTCATCTCGCGCGACATGGGGCCGAGCTGTGCGGTGCCCTCGATGAGCGCGGGCGGGGCCGTCGTGGAGCCCTTGCCTTCGATCTGGATGTTCACGTTCGGATAGGCCTTCTTGAAGCCCTCGGCCCAGAACGTCATGAGGTTGTTGAGCGTGTCCGAGCCGATCGAGTTGAGGTTGCCGGTGACGCCCGACGCGCGCTTGTAGCCCGCGATGCCGGCATCCACCTTGACCACGCCCTCGGCGATCGCGACCCCCGAGACGAGCACCGCGAGCCCCGCGGCGAGTGCCTTCCTGCTGATCTGAGACTTCATGAGACCTCCTTCATTCCTCCTGGAATCGCCGGCGAGTCTCCCGGCCACGCGGAACGATGGTGTGAGCCGGACGTTAATTCCCTGTAAAGCAGCCCCGGTACCCTCAGAATGCCGCCCTCTCTTTACACGATCCTCACACGGCACGACCTCGGCCTTCACGCGGGTCTCCGAGAGTCCGGCTGCGCCAACCCATCGCCCAGCGTCTCCCGTTGCGGGACCGGGCGGCCCTCTCACGCGTTCTATTCGAACCCGAGTTCAAATGGAGGAGAAGTTCCCATGAAGAGATCCCTCAGGTTCCTCGCGGCGGCCCTCACCCTGGCCGCGGCCACGTTCCTCGGCTCCACGGGCCACGCCCAGGGGCTCTACTACAAGGAAGTGACCAAGGACGGCCGCATCTACGTCTTCAACAGCGCCGAGGCCTACAAGACGTGGGAGAAGACGGGCGAGATGGGCAAGTCCATCACGCTCATCGGGCGCGGAAAGAACGGCGAGACGCTCGTTGCCGACAGCGAAACGGCGATCGACCTCTACAACCTCAAGAACGACACGCCCGGCTACGAGCGGCCCGCGCCCAAGCCGGCCGCCCCGGTGATTCCCACGACGCTCAAGGTCGGGGACGGCGAGCTGAAGTTCGGCCTCCTCCTCCAGGGCTGGTACGTCACCGACGACTCCAAGGCGTCCACGGGCACGAGCTGGCTGGGCAACACCACCGGCTACAACACGTTCCGCCTCCGCCGCTCCGAGATCAAGCTGAGCGGCAAGATCACGCCCTCGTGGGGCTTCGAGGTGATGTTCGACCCCTCGAAGGCGATCAACACCGCGGCCGGCGCCGACGGCAAGATCCTCCAGGACCTCGGCGTCACGTTTCTCGGCCTGAAGGGCCACGAGTTCACGCTCGGCCAGAAGAAGATCGTCATCACGGAAGAGGGGCTCCGCTCGTCCTCCGACCTGGACTTCGCCGAGCGCGCCCAGGTGACCCGCGCGTTCTCCGACCGGCGCGAGACGGGCTTCTTCTACAAAGGTGACTACGGCAGCCTCGTCACCGCTTACGCGTCGATCACGAACGGCACGCCCTCGAACGTCCTCGACGATTCGAACGACACGGTGTTCTACGCGGCCCGCCTCGACTTCAAGGTCATGCCGGGCCTCCTGCTGGGCGCCTCGGGCGGTACGAGCGGCGGCGAGGGCGCGTTCCACCTCGGCCGCGACCGCTACGGCGTTCACGTGAAATACGACGGACCCGCCGAGCTCCCCCTCGCCTTCCGCGCCGAGTACCTCGAGGCCAAGGACGAGAGCCGCAACGCCACCTCGGGCGCCATCACGGAGCTCGAGCGGAACGGCTTCTACCTCACCGGGATGTACACGATCGCGGGCGTCTACCAGCTCGCGGTCCGCTACGACCAGCTCGACAACAACAAGAACGCCTCGAACGCGAAGACCAAGATGTTCACCGGTGGCTTCCACTACATGATCAAGGGCAAGAACATCAACCTGAAGGCCGAGTACTTCTCGATCAAGCAGGACGGCCGCACGGTGAACGGCCTGCTCGACGAGTCGTACGGCCAGTTCGCCCTCGCCGCCCAAGTGGCGTTTTGATCCTGGGGGTTTCTCGTCCCCCAGACCCCCCCACCGGGGCTGATCCTGCAGTAGCGACTTCACACACACTTTCCGGGATCCCCGCCCGCGCTTCACGAGCGCGGGCCACACTTCCCGGGCGAACGAACCCCGTCCTCCTCACGGCCCCGGCAACGGGGCCTATTTTCTTGGAGTGCGGGGAGCTCGCGGCGCGGCGCCGCGGGGACGGGGAGACCGCGGCTTCGGCCGCTCTCGTGCAGGCGCGGAGCGTCTCGGGGCGGGCTCGGCGGGCGGCTTCTCCGCTGCGGGCGGCACCACGGGCGCTGGCGGCGGCTCGGGAACGGCGAGATCCGCGTCCTCGAGTATTCCGAAGAACGCATCGGCCTCGGAGCGCGCGGCCTCGAGCCGCTCGGCCCGCTTCTCCTCGGCCACGATCACGAGCGCGAGGGCGCCCGCGCGGCGGACCCTGGGCAGCGTGTCGACGCGGGCTCTCACGTCCTCGAGGAGGCACGCCCAGTCGTTGGCCTCGCCGAGGGCATCCTGGAAGCCCTTGGACGCCTTAACGAGCGGGGCCGC
>CAZXSG010000451.1:0-4590 GCA_964643185.1 uncultured Holophagales bacterium | reverse complement strand
CGCGCGTCGGAAGCTGGGGGCCGCGGGGGTGAGCAGCGGGTCGCAGTCGTCGGCGCCACCGGGGCCGCCGGGGCCACCGGGGCCGCGGGAGCCACCGGAGCCGCCGGGGCCGCCGGAACCGCCGGGGCCGCCGGAACCGCCGGAGCCGCCGGAACCGCCGGAGCCGCCCGAGCCGCCGGAACCGCCGGAGCCGCCGGAGCCACCGGAACCGCCGGAGCCACCGGAACCGCCGCCGCCACCGCCGCCTCCGCCACCGGAAGTGCCCTGCGTGACGCGGAATTCGGCTTCACCGACGCGGATCTTTCCGTCCCGATCCAGGAGGGCGCTGGGGAGAGCCGCCACGGAGTAGGTGACGACGCCGCCACCGGTTCCCGACGCGCCGCCGGTCACCGTGATCCAGGAGTCGGAGGAGATGGCCTGGTACGAGCATGTGGGGGTCGACGCGTTGACGGCGAATGCGCCGTTTCCTCCCGCCGCCGGCATCGCCGCTTCGGAAGGCGTGAGGGTGAAGGAACAGTCGCGGCCCGCCTGAATGACCCGGAACTTGCGGCTCGCGATCTCGATCTCCGTGTCGCGCTCCTCGTCCTTGTTGCTCGGGGAGACCGTGTACGTGACGGTGGTGCTTCCGTGTCCGGAGGTCGCCGAGGTGATCTGCACCCAGTCGTCCTTCGGCTCGGCGTCCCACGAGCACGTCGTGGCGCTCGCCGTGAGCTGGAAGGCCCCGCTGCCTCCGAGCGCCGGGAACGTCGCCCCCGCCGGGGAGAGCGCGAACGTGCACCCCGATTGCGCGAGCGCGTTGCCGGGGAGGGTGGCCGAAAGGAGCAGGAGGAGAGCGGGGGCTAGAAGGAACCGTCGCATGAACTTGATTCTCCTCCTGCCCCGAAGTCTCTGCCGGGGCGTGTTCAGGCGCCGTTCAGGCGCCGGAAAAGGGAAAAGGGGCCGGAGACCGGCCCCCTTTGGACGCGGATCAGAACCCGATGGTTGCGCCCGAGCTCGTGAGCAGAAGGTTGCGCGTGTCGCCGGTCTGGTTGTCGATCGTGGTCATGACGGCGGCGGCCTGCCCCTCGCCCGAGGTGCCGGTCACCACACAGAGAACGTTCGTGCGGTCCTTGCGACGCTCTTCCGAGTCGAGGCCGAGACCGGCGAACACCGTTGAGAGCTGGACTTTGCCGTGGGCGGGGAGGGGGATCGTCGCCTCGGCGATCGCGTCGCTCCGGTTGGACGCTTCGTAGAGCCTCACGGTTACGGTCGCGGCCTTTCCGAGGACCTCGGTGAGGATGAGGTTCGAGCGCGTTCCCCGCGAGCGATCGGTGGACTGCTCGAGGCCGTCGAGGTAGAGCGGCCGCGCGTCGGCCGCCGAGGTGAGGGACTCCGACGGAACGGCCACGACGGGGAACGAATCGCCCAGCGAGCCGTCCTCGAGGAGGGAGAAGACCCGGCACTGCACGGTGCCGTTGAGGGACGAGGAGATCGAGACCGGGCCCTGCGCGAGGGAACCGGTGGCCATGCCGAAGAGGCCGGTGACGGCGTCGGCGTAGGTGATGGTCCTGCGGCCGGGAACCTCGACGCGCTTCACGAACTCCTGTCCCGAGACGAGATCCCGGAACCTCACGTCGAACGTCGCCGTCGAGGCCGTCCCGCTCGAGAACGTGAGTGAAGTCTGGAACGCATAGGGAAGGCCGAGTCCCGGGAACGTCGAGTAGCCGCTCACGATGGACGGAATCGACAGGCTCCGGGTCGAGTCCACGGCCGCGAGGCCGGTCCTTCCGCCGGACGCCTCCTCCGGCCGGGCGTGCCCGAGCCACGCCGTCGCGTCGTCGTTCGCGTTGTCGATCACGGTGACGAGACCTGCGACCGTGCCGCCGCCCGACACGACGTCGAGCTCGAGGTGGCCGCCGGAAAGAGTGATGCCGCCGGCGATTCGGGAAACGATGCCCGAGATCTGGGTCTGCGAGTAGGCGAGGACGTCGGTCTCCACCTGGCCGCGGGTTTCGCCGTTCGCGTCGACGAGCGTCACGCGGACCCGCGCTCCGTCGAGACCCGTCGTCTCGGCGAGCACGAGGTTCGAACGGAACGCGGCGTTCTCGACGAGGCCCTCGAGGATGTGGCCGCGTCCGAGGCGGGCGCCGTCGCCCCGTCTCACGACGGGGATCGCGAGGCCGTAGGCACCCTTGGCGCGCGCCGGAGCCTCGACCGAGGCCGTGACCGTCAGCTCACCCGCGCGTCCCGAAGGGATCCGCACCTCGAGCTGACCGGAGACCGGGGCGGCGAGGAGGAAGAGGGAGCCGAGCGGATCGCGCAGGCGCACGGAACCATGAGCCGGCACGTCCAGCTTGACGCGCTTCACGAGGGCCGCGTCCCAGCCGCTCGCGCCCTGCGGGGTGAAGACCAGCTCGGTGGCGAGCGCCTCGCTGCCGGCGTTGGTGAGCTGCACCGTGGAGACGAACGTGTTCCCGAGGGCGGAGGTCGCGTTCACCACCGAGGGCACGATGTAGGAGATGGCCGAGGAGGGCAGCGGCGAGCGGAGCGCCTGCACCGCGGGGGCGTCGTTGTCCAGCACGAGGAGGCGCGAGGTGGCGCCCCCGGGATTGCGCAGAGTGAAGAACGTCTCGCGGGGGAAAGACGCTCCTTCGGGAGCGCGGCTGCGGCGCGTGAAGAGGCGCACCGTGCGCCGCCCGCCCGGGGGAACCGGCGTGGCGTTCCAGCCGGCCTCGGCCTCGAGCCACAGCTCGGGACCGATCTCGTAAGCGAACGAAACGGGCTGTGAGCCCGGGTTCTCGATGATTACCTCGAGGGGCGGTCTCTGGGCGTCGTCGCCCGAGAGACCGGGGAACGCGAGGGCTTCCGTGGCGATGCCGTTGACCGAGAAGCGAGCTGCCGCGTCGCCCGTGGCGGAACCCGTCACGAGGCTCACGGTCGCGCCCGGGGTGACGGGCAGGCGCGGACGGCCCGCGCGGGCCACGACGGAGACGCTGCCGTCCCAGGCGCTCTGACCCGAAGCTCCGGTGAAGCGCACGCCGAACGTCTGTGGCGTGCGGGGCGGGAGCGTCACGTCGGTCAAGGTCGCGCCACTGGCGTCGCGGATCTCGAAGAAGGACTCCCCGCGGGTTTCCGCGACGAGCGTGACTTCGGCGGCCGTGTCTCCGATGTTCTCGAGCGTGAACGTCGTGCCGGCGCCGGAGGTCGACTGTCCCGCGCGGAGCGCGACGCCCTGAGGCGCGGAAGTGAAGACGACGTTCGCCACGCCGGAGGTGACGTTCGTCGCGAGGACGTTCGAAGGTGCGCTCGAGAGGGTTCCGTCGCAGGCGGGCACGACGCGGAGGCGATGGTAGGTGGTGCCGATGTCCGTGGCCAGGAACGAGGTGGACTGTCCGCGGACCGTCTGTGCGTCGCGGATCGCCGCGAACGAGCTCGAGGCCGAGCGCTCGACGACATAGACGATGCCGTCATCGCTGCCGCCTTCACCGCGCGCGTCCTCCCAGGAGAGGACGTACGTCGACGAGAGGGCCGTCGACGAGGGGCCCTGGAGGCGAGGAGCCGTGGGGGCCGTGCAGACACCGCCCGACGTGAAGCGCCTCACGTCCGTGTCCGGGCCGCTGGTTCCCGAGCAGGACGAGGGAGCGACGACGCGCCAGTAGTAAGTCGAGCCCGTGACGAGGCCGGTGACCTCGAGGCTCGTCTGAGAGAGGCCGCGCCGGTACAGAGGCGGCGGGGAGGTCCTTCCGAAGTAGACGTCGTAGGCCGAGGCGTTCGCCGAGCCTGTCCAGGACAGTGTCGCCGAAGCGCCGACCGAGGCGCCCTCGGCGGGAGCGGAGAGCGAGAACGGGCCGGGTCCGGCACAGGTGCCGCGGACCTTGAAGTCCTCGACCTCGGAGGCCGAGACGACGCGGGGATCGCATGCCGCACGGGCCACGACGGCCCAGTAATACTCGGCTCCGGGCGCCAGGCCCGAAACGTCGAGCGTGTTCGCGGTGAGCCCCGAGGCGCGCAGCGCGGGCGGCCGCGTCGTTCCGAGGTAGACGTCGTAGGTCGCCGGGATCGGAGCCGCCTGCCAGGCCAGAGTGACGTTGGAATCCACGAGCGCGTCGCTCCGGGGGAACACGAGCCGCACGTCCTCGGGAAGACGGCAGGCCGACGCGGGGCCGCCGCCCGCCTGGGTCACGACCATGCGCGCATCGTCGACCTCGACCACGGCGCTCCGCGGGGCGCCTGAATTGGAGGTGACACGAATCGTCAGGGTCGTGTTGCCACGTCCGGTCGAGGGCGTGAGCGTGATCCAGTCTTCACTGTGGGCACGGAACGAGCAAGTCGAAGCTGCGACGACCTGCAGGGCACCCGAACCGCCCTCAGCAGGGAAGGAGAGCGCGACCGGCGTGACCGCGAGGGCGCAGTCGTCGTCTCCGCCACCGGAGCCGCCGCTGCCACCGGAGCCACCGGAGCCGCCGGAACCACCGGCGCCACCGGAGCCACCGGAACCACCGGAGCCGCCGGAACCACCGGAGCCCCCGGAACCGCCGGAGCCACCGGACCCGCCGCGGCCGCCGAAACCGCCGAAACACCCGCAACCGGCCACTCCTCCCCGGCCCCGGG
>CAZXSG010000450.1:0-4606 GCA_964643185.1 uncultured Holophagales bacterium | reverse complement strand
GGCCGCCCGCGCGCGGCCGACACATTGGCCATCTGCATGGGGGGGAGGATCCCGTCCGTCTTGCCGGGGCGGCCCGAGGAGGTGACGACCACGAGGCGATTCTTCTCGGCCAGCGCGAGCTCGGCCGCCCGGGTGAGGCCCGCGCCCACGACGGAGCCCAGCGGGCCGCCCATGAACGCGTAGTCCATGACCGCCACGACGGTCTTTCGGCCCTCGATCGCGCCGGTGGCCGCGAGGATCGCGTCGGCCCGACCGGTCTTCACCTCGTACTCGCGCAGGCGGTCGCGGTACTTTTTGGTGTCCTTGAACTTGAGGGGGTCGGTGGGCTTCACGTCGGCGAAGCGGATGTCGTAGCGCTCGTCGTCGAAGAGGAGCCTCAGGCGCTCGTCGGCCGCGAGACGAAAGTGATGGCCGCACTTGGGGCAGACCCGCCGGTTCCGTTCCACCTCACGGGCGAACAGGGTCTCCTTGCACTCCTCGCACTTGAGGAACAGGCCCTCCTGGATGGAGGACGAGGTGCGAGGGTCCCGCGGCGCGCGCGGGGCCTTGTCTTTCTTGAACCACATCTGGGGCGGCGGATGTTAACGCGGAGCGCCCAGAATCACCGTCGAGCCGCCGCCCTCGAGCCGCGCCTCGAACGCGGGGACACCGTAGAGCGCCCCCAGCGGCCCGGCCGCGAGGATCTCCGTCCGGGTCCCGAACGCGGTGAGCCGGCCGCCGGCCAGGAGCGCGGCGTGCGTCGCCGACGCGAGGGCGACGTCCAGCTCGTGCGTCGAGACGAGGACCGTCCCGCCGCGCCGGGCGTGCTCCGAGAGGAGCCCCGCCACGAGGAGACGGTGCCGCGGATCGAGGTTCGCCGTCGGCTCGTCGAGGAGCAGTACGTCGTGCCCGCCCGCGAAGACCCGCGCGAGGAGGACCCGCTGCCTCTCGCCGCCGCTCATCCGGAGAACGTCCACGTCTGCGAGCGCGCCGGCGTCCACGAGGCCGAGAGCCTCGTCGACGGCCGAGTGGTCCGCGCGGGAGGGCGCTGAAAAGCCGCGGAGGTGCGGGGTGCGTCCGAGCAGCACCACCTCGCGGGCCGTGGCGGGAAAGAACGGCACGAACCCCTGCGGCAGATAGCCCAGCAGGCCGGCACGCTCGCGCCGCGTGTAGTCCCCCGCGGTGCGCCCGAGTAGCGCGACGGCCCCCGTGCGGAGCGCCAGCAGGCCCGCGAGCACGCGCAGGAGCGTGCTCTTGCCGGAGCCGTTCTCGCCCAGGAGCGCCGTCACGGTGCCTTGCGGAAGCGTCAGGGAAATGTCTGTCAGGACCGAGGGCCGTCCCGGATAGCCCGCCGAGATCCCCTCGATGCGGAAGGCCGCTTCCCCCGTCATGACGTGCGCCTCAGCAGAAAAAGGAAAACGGGCGCCCCGAGGAGCGCGGTGACCGCCCCGATCGAGATCTCCTGAGGAGCGAAGAGCCGCCGCGCGAGGACGTCGGAGAAGCACAGCAACCCGGCCCCGAGGAGGAACGACGCCAGGAGGAGCGACCGGTGGGAACGCACCACGAGCCTCAGCGTCTGGGGAACGAGGAGGCCGACGAAGCCGATGATCCCTGCGTACGCGACGGCCGCGGCGGCCAGGAGCGAGGCCGAGAGGAACGCGACGATCTTGACGCGCTCGACGGGGATGCCGAGCGTGGCGGCGGCGTCATCGCCCAGGGTCAGCGCGTCGAGCGCCCGCGAGAGGGGCAGGAGCGCGAGCGCCCCGACGGCCACCCACACCGCGAGCGCCTTCACCCCGGGGAGCGTCGCGCCCGAGAGCGAGCCCAGCATCCAGAACACGAATCCCCTCGTCTTTCCCGGATCCCCGAACGAGAGAAGGAACAGGAGGATCGCCGAGGCGAACGCATTCACGACGACGCCCGAGAGAAGGAGGCGTCCGCGATCGAAACCCTGGGGCGAGGTGGCCGCGAGCCCCACGAGCGAAACCCCCGCGAGGGCGCCGAGGAACGACGCAACGGGCAACAGCAGGCCGCCGGGCGCGCTCGCCGGCGAGAGCAGCGTCGCGACGAGCGTCCCGCACGCGGCCCCGCCCGAAACGCCGAGGAGGTACGGGTCGGCGAGCGGGTTCTGGAGGAGGGCCTGCAGCGAGGCTCCCGAGAGAGCCAGCGCACCGCCCACGAGAACGCCCAGGAGCGCGCGCGGGAGGCGCAGCTCCCGCACGATCGTGACGATCTCGGGGGGTCCTTCTCCGAGGAGGGCGCGCGCCACCGCGCCGGGCGATACGGCCACGCTGCCGATCGCGAGCTCGGCGAGCACTCCGAGGACGACGAGCGCCGCCAGCGCGGGGAGCAGCAGCCGATGCGGTGTCAGCGGTCTCACCGCGCCATTGTCTACGGGCGGTCCGCGCGGGTCTTCTCACGCGCGGCGACCAGGATCTCGAGAGCGTCCACGAGCCGCGGACCGGGCCGCTCGAGAAGCGCCCCCGGGACGCGCAGGATGCGACCCTCGCGCACGGCCGGCAGCAGGCGCCAGCGCGGATCCCTGGGGAGGGCGGCGAAGGCCTCTTCGTTTTCCTTCGTCTCGGGCCGGATCGCGATATCGGGTTTCCAGGCCGCGAGGGTTTCCAGGGAGACCCTCGGCCACTCGCCCGCGCTCGCGGGCACCACGTTCACGAATCCGGCGCGGGAGAGGACGTCTCCCACGAATGTCTTCGGCCCAGCGACGACGGGGGGCTCCGGCCAAACCAGGAGGAGCGCTCGCGGCCCCCGTCCCAGGGCCCGCACGCGGGCGTCCAGGCCCGCGAGGCGCTCCCGCAGCCGCTTCACGATCTCCCCGCCGCGCCTCTCGAGCCCCGCGGCCGCGGCCACGCGCCTGAGGTCCGCGAGGACGCCATCGATCGAGGAGCCGTCGGTCACCACGACGCGGAGGCCCAGGGAGACGAGCTTTTCATACGCCGCGCGATCGACGCCGTCCTTCGAGACGACCACGAGATCGGGCGCGAGCGCCACGACTCCCTCGAGGTCGGGAGCGAAGCCGCCGAGGCGTTTCTTTCCTTTCGCCTCGGGCAGGTCGTCCGTGAAATCGGAGACGCCCACGACGGCGTCCGCCGCTCCCAGAGAAAACAGGATCTCCGCGGCGGAGGGCGCGAGCGCCACGATGCGGCGTGCGGGTTCAGCGCCCGTGGCGGGCCGGGAGAAACCCGAGGCGAGAAGCAGACACAGGCCGAAAACGAGAACGCCCCGGCCGCCCGAACGGGGGCCGAGGCGTACACGTTTCCTGGGTCGGGTCGCGGTTTCGCTGCCGGGCAGGCGGAACCGCGACGGCCTCGTGCTGCTTAGGACTCCTCGACCTCTTCGAGATCGTTCTGGATACCGAGGCGCCGGCAGGCGGCGGCGTACATGTCGCGCGCGGCCTTCTGGGCGTTCTGAAGCTCCGCGAGCCGCTCCTTCACCTTGGCCAGCTCCTCCTGGATCTGAGCCTCGAGGTCGGAGATCTCTTTCTTCGTGACCTTGAGGGTGTTCTCGTAGAACTTCCTCTGATCGTCGTTCAAGCTCATGCGTCGCTCCTTCGGGACGAAATCGATCGAGTATCGGGAAGAGGCGGGAGTTTACCCCTCTCTTCGAATCTCACTGGACTGTTCCTGAGGTATTCACTCTGACTGCACCCTTCACTGAACCTTCACCGGTGGAAGGGTGAACCACATCTTCACCGGGATGCCGTTCTTTGTGGGGGCCTCGAACTTCGTGTTCTTCACGGCGCTCACGGCCGCTTCGTCCACGAAGCTGTTGCCCGAGCTCGAGAGGACCTTGGTCTCGGACACTTTTCCGGTCTCGGTGACGAGCGCCATGATCCTCACGGGGTTCAGGTTCTTCACGGTGCTGCGCACCTGGGGAGGCAGGCTCGTGAACGGCGCGAGGCGCGAGAACTTCGGGGGCACGACGCCGGGGCCGAGGCCCACCATGTCGCCTCGCTTGACCTCTTCGGTCTGAGCCGGAGCGGCCTGGGCCTGGATGGGCTGAGCGGGAACCGCCGGTGGCTCGGTGGGCTTGGGCGCCTCGGCCACGCGGACGGGCGCGGGGGTGGGCGTCGGCACCACGGGAGCCGGGGTGGGTGTCGCGACCTGCGGAGGCAGCGCTTCCCGCGAGGGCGCGAGAGACGGCGCCGAGGTCGCGGGGGTGGGCCTGGTCGTGGCAGGAACTGCGGGAGCCGTCGCTGGGGTCGGCTTTCCGGCGGCCGCGGCGGCGCGGGCCGCCGCCTCGAGCTCGGCCTTCTGCCGGGCGATCTCCTTGGCGAGGGCTTCCTTGTCGAGCTGGGGAGCCACGGTGGCGGCGGGCGTCGGCACCTCCGCCGGCGCGGTGGAGGGGCTGGACGCCACGGGCGCCGGAGTGGGCTGGGCCTCGGGCGGCTTGGTTCCGCTCCCCCTGGTCAGGAAGAAGCCGGCACCGGCGAGCGCCGCGACGCCGACCGCGATCCCCACGTAGAGCCCCATACGGCCCTTGGGCTCTTCGCGGCCCATGGAGAGCGCGGGCTGCGACGTTTCGGTCACCGCCGGGACGACGGGCTCGGGCGCGGGTTCGGCCTTGGGCTTCTCCTTCTTGGAAGTGCCGGGCCATTTGCCCCTCTTTT
>CAZXSG010000449.1:0-4607 GCA_964643185.1 uncultured Holophagales bacterium | reverse complement strand
ACGCCGACGACGAGCTGATGGCCGACCTGAAGGACCACGTCGTGAAGAAGATCGGCGCGATCGGGCGGCCCGAGAAGATCCTCTTCACCGCAGACCTGCCCAAGACTCGCTCGGGAAAGATCATGCGGCGCCTGCTGCGCGACATTGCGGAGGGACGCGCGCTCGGCGACACCACGACGCTCGCGGACCCCGGAGTCGTCGCGGCGCTCAAGGAACGGTATGAGGGGACGGAGTGACTGGAGTGAGGTCAGCGTCCATCAGGCCCCGACGAGCTCGTTGACCGTCTTCCAGGTGAAGTAGCAGCCGAACGCGATCAGCAGGATCCCCGCGAAGATCGTGGAGCGGCGGAGGAACCCGCCGATCGGATGATCGTGCAGGCGGCGCAGGGTCTCGATGATCACCGCGAACCACGCGAAGACGCCGAGGCCCACGCCGAGCGCGAACGAGAGAAGCGAGTTGCGCTCCGGGAGGACCAGCCGGTGCGCGAACAGGAAACCCAGCACGAACGTCCAGTTCATGACGAGCACGGGGTTCGCGGCGCCCTGGAGAATGCCCATGAGAAACGGCGCACGGGAGCCCTTCACCGCGGCTTCGGGGATCGCCGTCACGAGGCTCTCGTCGGGCAGGACGGCCTTCTCCGCGCGCCGGCCGCGAATGTGGTGCACGAGGATGGTGACCCCGTAGGCCGTCACGAAGAGCGCGAGGCCGCCCTTCACCACGGGCTGCGAGACGATTTTCTCGAGGATCCAGCCCGCGCCGAAGCCCAGGAGCGCACAGATGACGAAGTCGACGAGCGCGCCGCCGAGGGCCACGCGATACGCGATGCGCGTCCGTGCGTGGCAGCTCTCGTTGATGACGGTGACGTTGAGAGGTCCCGGGGGAATCGCACCCAGGAACCCGGTGACGAGGCCCGTGAGGAGGGCCACGAGGAACGCGCTCACCGGGGGATGGTCTCACGCTGCCTTTGATGGAACGGTGGCCCGGAGTACAGTGACGGCATGAGACTTGTTCTCGCCCTCGCGTTCCTGGCCGCAACCTCCCCCCTCGCCGCTCAGAGCGCGCTCGATTTCGAGCCGCGGGTGGGCACGGTGGGTGCCCGCGTCAAGGTGAAGGCCGCGATTCCGCCCGGCGCGGAGCTTCGCTTCGGAAGCCGGGTCGTCACGCCGCTCCGCGAGCTGGACGGCTCGTACACGTTCATCGTGCCCGCCGGCGGCGTGTCGTCGTTCGTCGAGGTCGTGGTGGGTGAGAGGGTGCTCGCGCGAAGCTCCGTGCCGTTCGTGGTCGCGGGCTCCTCGCTCGTGAACTCGCCGAAGCTCGTGGGCCTGAAGGAAGCGATCGACGTCTTCGGCTACGTGGATCCTTCGCCCGAGACGAACATCATGCAGAAGAACCCGCGCCAGACGTTCTCGCTGGACTCGGCCGGCATCTTCACGCTCGGCGAGGCGCCGCCGGAGCGGTTCGGTCCGGCCGTGGAGCTGAGTGACGCCGCCTCGGGCGCCACGCGGGGCATGGGTCCCGCGGGGCTGATCATCACGGCGCGACCCCCGAAGAAAAAGACGGCCGAAATCAAGTAGTGAACTGGGGGCGCTCCAGCGCCGCGCCCCCAGACCCCCCAGGCGAGGTCATCACTTCCTATTCCGGGTTCTCAGCTCGTGGAGGTCGAAGCCAGCTCCAGGGCCTCGGCGATGCCGCGGGCGGTGGGCTGGCTCTCGCCGCTCGTGACGAGCGCCTCGAACGTTGGGCCTCCGAGCTCTTCCCGCAGGGCGAACAGGGTCGCGTCGAAGAGCTGGCGTTCCGCGATCGGCACGGGCGCGCCGATCGTCGTTCTCACGTTTCGCGCGACTCCGACGAGCTTGGCGGCGTCCCGCGGGCGGCCGCCCATGCGCCGCGCTTCGGCGAGCGCCTCGAGCGCGCTCGCCGTGCGCCAGAGATCCCCGAGCGAAAAGTGAGTTTCGAGGCTCTGTGCGAGCTGCTCGCCGGCGCGCCGCACGTCCCGGCGGGCGAGGGCGGTGCGTCCGAGGAGCTCGTTCGCCCAGGCCTCGCCCTCGCGATACCCGGCCTCCTCGGCGTTCGAGAGCGCCTCGGCGGCCAGCACAGCGCCGCGCTGCGGGTCGCCGGAATGGAGCGCGCAGGCCGCCAGGTTGAGGAGCGACCACGTGATGCCCTCGCGGTCCCCGAGCTTCCGAAACGCGGCGAGCGTGTCCATCGACGCCGCCTCCGCCGCGGGGAAGTGCCGGGCGATCCACGAAGCGAACGCCCACAGGTTGCGCGCCCGCGCCGCGCCGCGCACGTCGCCCTGCTCCTCGGAGAGCGTACCGCTCTCTTCGTGGAGCGCGAGCGCCCGCTCCACGTCGCCCCGTTCCCGCGAGAGGCTGCCGAGGTAACGGAGCGCCAAGGCCAGCGCGGTCTTGTCCGAAAGCGCCCGCGCGAGCTCCGCCGCGTCGGCGAGGAGCATCTCGGCGCGCCCGTAGTCGCACGTGAGGAACGCGAGGCTGCCGCTCGACAGGAGCGCCGGAAGCCGGGTCGCCTCCGGCGCGTCGGGAAACCGGGCAAGCACGCGGTCGAGGAGCGTCCGCCCCTCGCGGTAGTGGCCGCGGAGATACCAGAACCAGAAGAGCGAGGCCACGAGGGAGAGCGCGGTTTCCGCGTCGCTCTCCGCGGCGGCGAACGCGATCGCGGCGCGAAGGTTGCCGCGCTCGTCCTCGAGGCGCGAGAGCCACGCGGGCTGATCCTCGCCCGCGAGGCTCTCTCTCGCGCCCTCCGCGAGAGCCCGGAAGTGCGCCGCGTGCGCCTGCCGCACCCGCTTTTCCTGGCCGCTCCCGGCGAGCTTCCCGAGCCCGAACTCGCGCACCGTCTCGAGCATCGCGAAGCGCATCTCGCCGCTCGCGCCGCGGCTCTTCACGAGGAGGCTCTTGTCGGCCAGCGACGTGACGCCGTCCAGGATGTCGTCTTCGTTCTCGCCGAGCATGGCGGCCGCCGACGAGATGCCGAAGCCCGACGCGAACACCGAGAGCCGCGAGAAGAGCGCCTGATCCGAAGGCGCCAGGAGGTTGTAGCCCCACTCGAGGGCGCCGCGCATCGTCTGCTGGCGGAGTGGCAGATCGCGCCCGCCGCCAGTGAGGAGGCGCAGCCGGCTGTCCAGCCGGGAGAGGACCTCGTCGGGAGAGAGAACGCGCAGCTTGGCCGCGGCCAGCTCGAGCGCGAGGGGCAGCCCCTCGAGCCGCGCGCAGATGCGCGCCACCGCCATCGCGTTCGTCCGGTCCAGGCGAAAGCCGGCGTTCACGGCCTGCGCGCGGGCCAGGAAGAGCGCCACCGAGGAGAAGCGGCCCAGGTCTTCCACCGCGGGCAGCCGATCGGGATCCGGGACGGCCAGCGGCGGCACGGGGTACTCGTGCTCGCCCGCGACCCTCAGCGCCTCCCGGCTCGTGACGAGCACCTTCACGCCGGGCGCGTCGCCGAGGAGGCCAGAGATCTCGGAGGCCGCGGCGACGAGGTGTTCCATGTTGTCGAACACGATGAGCGCGCGGCGCCTCCGGAGGTGGTCGCGCACGGCCGCGGCGGAAGACGTCGTGGCGGACTCCTTGAGAGACAGGGCCTGCGCGAGGGCCGGCAACACCATGTCGGCCGAGGAGAGGGCGGCCAGCGGCACGAAGTAGACGCCACCGGGGAACTCCGTGAGGAGGTTCTCGGCGGCCTGGAGCGCGAGACGCGTCTTTCCCGTTCCGCCCGGCCCCGTGAGCGTGAGGAGCCGGACGCCGTCACGGCGGAGGAGGCTCTCCACGACGGCGCCCTCGGACGGGCGTGCCACGAACGACGTGACGGAGGCGGGCAGGTTGTGAACCCCCTGCGCGAGCGGGCTCACCACCATCTCCCGGGTGGGCTCGGTGTCGCGTCCGTCGCTCGAGTTCTCCAGCAGGAGAGGCGGCTCGTCCTCCCCGGCCTGCGTCTCCAGCTCGCGCGCGAGCTTGCGCAGCTCGGCGTGGAGAGCGTCGGGTGTGGGGAACCGCTTCCTGCGGCTTTTGGCGAGCGCCTTCTCGAGGATCCTCTCGAGGAGCGGGGGCAGCTCCTGCCCCGCGGCCCGGGACACGGGCACGGGATCCTCCGAGAGAATCGCGACGAGCGTTTCCGTGGTGCCCCGGCCGAGGAACGGCGGCTTGCCCGCGACCATCTCGTAGAGCACCACGGCCAGCGAGAAGACGTCGGACCGCGTGTCCACGTCCTCTCCGCGCGCCTGCTCGGGCGACATGTAGCGGAGCGTGCCGAGGAGGCCGCGGGGGTTCGTGCGGTCCATGGCGCCGGCTTCGTCGCCCGGCTGGGCGAGCCCGAAGTCCAGCACCTTCACGAGGCCGTCGGGCCGGAGCATGAGGTTCTCGGGCTTCACGTCGCGGTTCACCAGCCCGGTCCGCGAGGCCGCTCCCAGCGCCGCGGCGGCCTGGGCGGCGACGTCCACGGCCCGCCGGAGCGGCAGCGGACCCTGGTGCAGGAGCGTGCGGAGCGTGACCCCTTCGACGTATTCGGACGCGATGTAGGGGACCCCCTCCTCCTCCCCGGCGTCGTAGATCGTCAGAATGCCGGGATGGTTGAGCGCCGAAGCCGCTCGCGCCTCG
>CAZXSG010000448.1:0-4616 GCA_964643185.1 uncultured Holophagales bacterium | reverse complement strand
GACTCGAAGGGCCTCCTCTGGATCGGGACGAACGGAGGGGGCCTGAACCGGTACAACCCAGAGACCTCGCGCATCGACGTGTTCCTCGAGAAGGACGGGCTCTGCAACGAGCAGGTCTGGTCGACGGTCGAGACGCCCGAGGGGGATCTCTGGATCGCGACGTACCACGGCCTGGGCTTCCTCTCGAAGGGCCGCTTCACGTGCTTCACGAAGGACGCGGGCCTCCCCAACGAGATCGTGAGATCGCTGTGCCTCACCCGCGACGGAATGCTCTACGCGGGGACCTACGGAGGCGGGCTCGCGCGGCTCCGGAACGGCAAGGTCGTGGACGTCCTCTCCACGAAGACCGGCTTCCCGAGCGACGTGATCTTCTCGATGCGCGAGGCCGGGAACGGTGCCGTGTGGGTCGCCACGGAGGGCGGCGGGCTCGTGAAGGTGCGACCCGACGGCACGTTCACGCAGACGGGAACGCGCCAGGGGCTCTCCCACGACGTCGCCCGCGCGCTCCTCCTCGACGACGACGGCACGCTCTGGGTGGGGACGCACGGTGGCGGCCTGAACCGCATCGCGGGCGATCGCGTGACGCACCTCGACACGTCGCAGGGCCTCCCCGACGACGTCGTCCACCAGATCCTCCCGGACTCCTCCGGCAGCCTGTGGATGAGCTCGAACCGCGGCATCTTCCGCTGCCCGCGGAGCGGTCTCGCGGACGTCCTGGACCTCCGCGCATCCCGGGTGGCCTGCGAGGTCTTCGGGCGCGCCGACGGGCTCCTCTCCGCCGAGGGCAACGGCGGCGGCCACACCGCCGGATGGCGCCTCCGCGACGGCCGGCTGGCCTTCCCCACCACCCAGGGCGTCGCGTTCTTCGACACGCAGAAGCTCGTGAGGAATCCGCTCGCGCCGCCGGTGATCGTGACGGACTTCCTCGTCGACGGCGTGCGCCAGCCCCTCTCGGGCGAGGTGCGGCTGCCCTCCGGGCACGAGCGCTTCGAGATCCGCTATGCCGGGCTCTCGTACCGCGCGCCCGAGCGGATGCGCTTTCGCTACCAGCTCGAGGGCTACGACCGCGCGCCCGTGGACGCCGGCACCGAGCGTCTCGCGCGCTACACGCAAGTGGGACACGGGCGCTACCGCTTCCGTGTCTTCGCCGCGAACGAGGACGGCGTCTGGAACGACACCGGCGCGAGCATGGCGTTCCGCGTGACGCCGCGCTTCACCGAGACACCCGCGTTCTTCGGGCTCGCGGCCCTGGGCCTCGTGCTCCTGGGCTTCGGCAGCGCCCGCGTGCGCGCCCGCGTCCGGGCCCGGAGGCTCGAGGCGCGGCAGCATGCGCTGGAGCTCGCGGTCACCGAGAGGACGCAGGAGGTCCGCGCGGAGAAGGCCCGCACCGAGGAAGCGCTGCAACGCGCCGAGGAGGCGAGCATCACGAAGTCGCGGTTCCTCGCGAACGTGTCGCACGAGCTGCGCACGCCGCTCAACGCGATCATCGGCTACGCCGAGATCCTCGAGGAGGAGGCTCGGACGGGACTGCCGACGGATCTCGAGGGGGACGTGGGAAAGATCCGCGCGGCCGCGCTCCACCAGCTCGCGCTCGTGAACGACATCCTCGACGTCTCGAAGATCGAGGCGGGCCGGCTGGAGCTCGATACGGAGGTCTTCGGCCTGGCGCCCCTGCTCGACGACGTGGTGAAGACGCTGCGCCCTCTCGCGGCGAAACGGGGGAACCGGCTCGTCTACGAGCCCGCGGACCTGCCCGCGACGATCGAGAGCGACCCCACGCGGCTCCGGCAGATCCTCTTCAACCTGCTCTCGAACGCAGCCAAGTTCACGCGCGACGGCACCATCACGTTCCGCGCGCGCGGAGAGGGAACCGCGCTCGCATTCGAGGTCGAGGACACCGGCATCGGGATGAGCGCGGAGGAGATGTCGCGGCTCTTCATCGCGTTCGTCCAGGCCGATGCCTCCACGACGCGACGCTTCGGCGGAACCGGCCTCGGCCTCGCCATCTCGCGCCAGCTCGCGCGAAAGATGGGCGGCGACGTCACGGTGACGAGCACGCCCGGCGTGGGCTCGACGTTCCGCGTGCGACTCCCGCTGAAGACGGGCTAGGCGCCTGCAGCCTCCAGCCAGGCTCTCATCGTGGTGGCAGGCACGAGACCGGCCTGCTGCTTCACGACGCGCCCGCCAGACAGCACGATGAAATTCGGAATGCCCTGCACGCCGAACCGCGAGGCGAGAGCGGGGTGGGCCTCGGTGTCGACCTTGAGGACGAGCGCACGGCCGGCCATCTACTGAGCGACCCGCGCGACCTCGGGCGCCGCCCTTCGGCACGGCGCGCACCACGCGGCCCAGAAGTCCACGAGCACGGGAACACCCGCGCCGGTGAGGATCTCGTCGAAGAGAACGGGGTCGGCCTCGATCGGAGCCGCGGGCGTGGGGAGCGCGGTCTTGCAGGAGCCGCAGCGCGTCTCCTTCACCAGGTCGCGCGCGGCGACGCGGTTCTTCTTCTCGCAGGACGGGCAGACGACGATCACGAGCGAAGTCTGCCACCAACGCCGGAACTCACGGGATCTCCTCGGAGGCCACGAACGCGCCGTCGCCGGTCCCGAGACCGGGAGCCCTGCCGTCGTTCACGATGCCGTAGGCCAGCCAGCGGGCTGAGCCGCTCGTGCGCCTCACCTCGAGCCAGCCGCTTTCAACTCCCTCGAGCACGCCGTCGAGCTGGCGCCACGCGCCTGGAGAGAGCTCCAGGATCACGGGCTCACCGATCGGGGATCCGTCGCCCCGGTAGCGTGTGACCTCGAGCGTGATCGGCCCCGCGACTTCGCCACCGGTGTTCACGAAGGCGGCGTTCGCGCGGGCCGAGGAGCCGGCGACGAGGCCCGGAATCAGCGCGCGGTCCGTGCGCTCACCGCCCGGCGCCGTGGCCGGCGTGAAGAGCCCGTACGCACCTCCGCCGGGCGATGCAGACGTCGTGCGCGCTGCCGCGCTCACCGACGAAACCAGCACGCCCGAGACCTCGACGCGGAGGCGTCCTGCGTACGTCGCGGCCCCGCGCGGGTCGAGAGGCGCGCCGGTCGCGCGCAGCGCATCGATCGCGTCCGGGAGGACGCGCTGCTCGAAGGGCGAGAGCGTGAGCGGGACGCGCACCGTCCGGGCTGGCGAGGACGCGAGGCTCTCGGTGAAGACGAGCGTGAGGCCGGCGGGAAGCGAGGCCGCATTCGTCAGCACGAGCTCCGACGAGAAGCCCGCGCTCTCGACGAGCACGGGCACGTTGCGGTAGGTCTCGAGGAACGCGCCCGTCTGCGGCACCAGGAACGAGCCGTCGTTCGTGACGTTGTCGTTCACGACGGCGTACGCCGAGAAACGGCCGGCGCCCGCCTCGCGCGCGACGCTCACCCAGCCGGACGAGAAGCCCGTCTGCGCGAAGGGCTCCTGGAGCAGCTCGTAGGGCCCAAGCTCGGCGACGACCAGCGTCTGCGTTCTTCCGGTACCGCTCTCGTACGCGGTGACGCGCAGCGTGACGGGCTCGGCCGACGCGTTGAAGACCGCGACGTTCGACCGCACGCGCTCGTTCACGAGAAGGCCGGAGAGCCGCAGGGTCTCCGTGGAGGCGGCGCGGCGCGTGTCCAGCGCCGCGTACGCAAGCCCCGCGCGACCCGCTCCGGCCGGCGTCGTGGTCCGCGCCGTGACGAAGACCTCGGAGCGCGGAGCGCCGTCGAAGGAGGCGACGAGCGTCCCGCCCTGCGCGCCCTCCTCGATCGGCGGGATCTCGAGCCCCTTCGACCGGAGGTACGCGATCGCGTCGTGCACGATGCGCTGGCTCCGTGGCGCGAGCGTCTCCTCCACCACGCCGCCGCCCTGCCTCGAGCCGAAGGACGGCGTGTACCGCAGCGCGAGGCGCACGGGCGCTGCACCGCGGTTGAGGAGCGCAAGCTCGGTGGTGTAGCGCGCGCCGAACGCCGCGACGTCGAGCACGACGGGTACCACGAGGCGCGTGACGACGGGCTCGTCGAACGAGAGCACGCCGCGGTTCGGCGTCGCGACGCAGATCGCGCTTCCCCTGCGGGCGAGCGCGTTCACACGGACGCGAGCGGAGTCGGCCACGAGAGAGAACGTCAAGCCGCGGTCGCGGCTCGCGAAGAGGCCGCCGGAAGACCAGCCGGCGTACACGGTGCCGTCGACGCCGAGGAGCGCGGAGGGCCCTTCGAGCACGGGCGTTCCGGACGGCTTCGGCAGCGGACGCCACGTGCCGCCGCCGTCGTCGCTCCGGAAGAGGCCGGCCCGCGCGGGATCCGACGGATCGCTCCAGGAAGAGAAGATGGAACCACCCGAAGAGAGCAGCGGGCCCGGGATCGGCGCGTCCGGAACCTGTTCGATCGGTTCCTCCGTCGACCCTCCACGCCTGCCGGTTCGGCGCTGCTCACGCGGAGGGAGGTGCGAGGGGTGGACGAGGAGCTGATGCTCCTGTGCCTTCTATCACGGTCCCCCGGTCGGAGTGCTTCAGTCCCTCACGACTGAGACGGCGAGTCCCTGACCGCCGGAGATGCCGAGTGTGGCGAGGCCGCCCTTCACATCCTGCCGCGCCACCGCGCCGACTGTCACGGCGTTCTGAA
>CAZXSG010000447.1:0-4623 GCA_964643185.1 uncultured Holophagales bacterium | reverse complement strand
CACGCGAACGACGCGGCGAGCAAGCTCTCGAAGCTCGGCGCGCTCGGGACCGAGCTTGTCCTCGAGGTCATCACGACCGACGAGATCGTCTTCGCGCGCCGCAAGCGCGTCGACACCGAGACCGTGCACGAGGACGGCTCCAAGACCGTCGCGGTGACCTACGAGGACGTGGTCATCCCGAAAGGCACGCGCCTCAAGGTCGCGGACCTCGGCGCCGACGCCGTGGACGTGCTCAAGGTCCTCGAGGCCGCGCCCGCGAAGAAGGCCTCTGCCGCTGCCTCGAAGAAGGAGCCCTCGGAGGGCTGATGCGCCGTTTCGCCTGGCTCGTCGCCGCCTTCCTCTGCCTCGTGGCCCCCGCCGCGCAGGCACAGGTCTACACCGCCCTCAGCGCCGTCACCTCCGACGTCACAGGGACCGCGCTCGATACGGGCGGTTCGTCGGGCATCGTCGTGCAGATCTACAGCGTCGACGGCTCGGACGCGACGGTGCTCGTGCAGCAGTCGCTCAATAAGACTACGTGGACGACGCGCGCGACTTGCTCGGGCCCCGGGGCCGGCCCGCTCGACAACTGCCTGATTCCCCTCGGCAGCGCGCCCTACACGCGGCTCGTAGTCGAGGACTATGACGAAGGGATTATCTCGGCCCGCATCGCAGTGAACCGCTCCTCCCGCGTGCCGACGATGGTCGGGGCGACGGAGGACAATGACGGTGTCGGCGGCACCGCGCCCGCCCCGCAGGCGAGCGAGGACGATCTCTTCCTCAGCAACCGCGGGACGTGGATCCCGGCGGGCGGTTCAATCGCACCGCTTGCCGTCGTCGACGTGAACACGGTGGAGCAGAAGAACGGCACCAACGCACAGACATTTCGCATCTACAACACGAGTTCCGGCGCGAATTACGAGCGCGCGGCTTTCTCCTTTCAGTCGAACGTGTTCCGGCTGGATCTCGAAAAGGGAGGTTCCGGCACGTACCGGTCGTTCTACATCTATCGTTCGGGGGCGCAGCTCGCTCGATTCACGGCCACTATCGATCTCCTGACGACGGTTACGGTGACTGGCGACCTGTATCCCAACGCGAACCAAACCTACAACCTTGGGTTCGCGTCGTCAGGTAATTGGGGGACGCTCTACCTCGGGAACGGCGTTCAGGGGGCGCGGAGCACCAACCTCACTGAGGGCGCGGCGACGGAGTTCCGCCAAGTCTCTATCCCGACCAACGACGCTCGCGGAGGCACTATCGAGTACACGGTCTACGCCACCGACGGCACCGAAGTGCAGATTCTCGGCGGCGTGCTCGCGTGGAACGCTATCAACGTTGCCGGTGTAGTGACGTGCGGCGTCAGCACCCCATCGTCCGCCACCGAAGTCCCAACGCTCTCGACCGGAACCCTAACCAACGCGCTTACGTGCTCCGACTACGGCGGCGAGGTCGTGAGCTTCGCCGCGAACGCGACGAGCTCTCTGACACAGACCATCCTGCGTATCTATTACCGCGTCAACACCCTGCGCACCGCGACCTACTACACGGAATAGCCGCGCAAAGCGGATAGGAGATCCCATGGACACGAAACTCTTCGCACAGCTCACCCCGGCGCAGCGCGCGGACCTCGAGGCCGTGCTCGCGGCGACCGACCCCTACGGTCCGCCCGCTCATGCGGTTGCCACGTGTCTCGTGCGTGGAGTGAAGCCCGCGGCCATCGTCGCCGCGTGGAACGAGTGGCTCGCGCTCCACAATGGCGACGGCCACGCCGCGCAGACATACGGCGAGCAGGCCTACGGCACGTACCTCTACGCGCCGCTCCTCTTCGGAAAGCCCGTCGTTCCGCCCGGTGGCGAGCCCAGCGGTCTCGGGAAGCTCACGATCAACGAGAACGAGATCGTCAGCCGCACCCTGCACCCGACCAAGCCCACGGAAAGCCTGGGGCAGCCGGTCGACGTCGCTCAGCGCAACGCGTTCAAGGCGTTCCTGCTCGCGCTGACGCTGCGCGATCAGGCGAACGTTGCCGACCAGGCGCGCGCCGCGTTCATCTTCACTCCGGCCGCCACCTCGACGGCACGCGCTGTGGTGAAGGTCTTCCCCGATACCTACGGCGCGTACATGCGCCTCCTGGGCTCGACGTCGCCGTCCAGCGGCCTGGCGGGATTCCACCCGCTGGGCCAGTACCTGTACCTCACGGGCAAGCTGAACGGTTTCTACGGCTTCACGTGGGATCCGAACGGCACCATCACCGGACAGATGCTTCTCCAGCGCCGGAGCGGCCTCGACGGCAACGAGATCCGCACGCTGCCCGACGGTCGCGAGGTTCCGAAGTCGCTCTCGGCGTATGCCCGCGACGTCTGCAAAGTGGCCGTATCTCAGAACCCGGGCACCCGCATGCCTGATGACGACGGGATCGAGCTGGGCTGATGACCGGCCCCGAGATCTCCGACCTCTTCGAATACCACGCCCCGACGCCCGAGCAGGTCGAGTCGATGAAGCGCATTCGCTCGGCCGCGAAGGAACTGGCCTTCGTGATCGAAGCGGAATGCCCGCCGAGCGCGGACCGCACCGCCGCGATGCGCCAGCTCCAGGACGCCAACATGACCGCAAACCGCTCGATCGTCCTCAAGGGCGTGAGCTACCGATGACCGTCCGTCCCTACGAGCGCCACGCCTCGGCCGTCCTCCTCCTGCTGGCGGCGTGGTGTCTCGTACGGGCGGCGTTCTGACCACCGAGAAAGGACGCTGACGATGTACCTCTCCCGCGCAATCGGCCGCAGCCGAGCCTCGCTCCTGGGGCCGCTGATGGTCCTCCCGCTCCTCGTCCTCGTCGTGCTTCTGACGGGCTGCGGCTCGCTCTCGCCGAACGGCATCGCGAAGGTATCGATCACCACGCTGAACGATCTCCAGGACGCGGCCGCGCGCGAGTACCAGACGGCATCGGGTCAGGAGGCCGCAGCGGGACTCCGCTGTGCCGACGCTGCCCGGAAGGCCGGGATCACGCTCCCCGCGCTCAAGAAGACGGCCACGAAGGAAGAGGGCGAAGCGGCGATGAAGCCGTGCGCCGCTCTCGCCGAGCCGCTCCCCTACAACCCCGCCCTACTTCGTGACACCGGCGAGGCCGTGAACGCCTCGTACGAGGCCATCCGCGCCGCTGACGCTGCCCGCAGGGCTGCCGTCGCGAACGGGAGCGGCGACACCACGAAAACGATCTCCGCGGCCGTGGAGGCGCTCTCCCGGCTCTACAACGCGGCGAAGGAGCTTGGGTTGAACCTGCCGTTCGACAAGCTGCTCGCGCTCAAGGGAGGCTCGAAATGAAGTTCGCCCGCACCGCTCTGCAGATGCTCGTCGGCGTGGCGCAGTCGCCGGGCGGACTCTCCCTCATCTCCACCTTCGGAGGTCCGGCCGCCGTCATGGTCGCCAACTTCGGCGCCGTCGGAATCCAGAGCGCCCTCGACGCGACCGAAGCGCAGGAGCTGTCCGAAGAGGACGTCGCCGCGCACCTGGCGAGCAAGGGGCTCAAGGTGAAGCCGTTCGATCCTTCGACGGTGTGGGGTGTGCCGTCGTGAAGGCCAGGATCCCGTGGTACCGCTCGAAAACCGTCGTGGCGGTTCTCCTCCTGCTCGCGTGGGACCTCTCGGAGCGGACCGCAACCGTGATCGCGGCCAACGGCGAGATGTCGCCGCGCATGCTCTTCGGCGCGGTTCTCTCGGCCGTGCTTACGGGTGTCGCGCTGTGGGGGCGGACGCACGCGGCCGCGCTCATCGAGTGGTTCTCCTCGGACGACGAGGACTCGGAGGGCTGATGGACTTTGGCGCGGTGCTCGACAGCGTCAAGAGCGCGGAGAAGCTGTGGGGCGCGCTCGTCTTCATGGCGGGCGCGGCTGCGGCTGCTTGGCGCTTTCGCGGGCGGATCCTCCACGCGCTCGGTGGCCCGCGTCGCCTGTGGGCCCGGCTCTCGACGGCGCTCGACTCGATCGAGAAAGTCCGAGGAGAGGTCTTCAAAAACGGCGGCAGCTCGCTCCGCGACGCGGTGGACAAGTGCGTTACCGGCGTCGCGAAGCTCAACGGGCTCTTCTGTTTGCAGACCGACTTGTCCGGCCGGGTCGCGTTCATCACCGACGAGTCGGGCAAGTGCACCTACGTTTCCGACGAGTGGCGCAACCTCACCGGGCTCACGAACGAAGAGGCCGGCGGGCTCCGCTGGACGGGCGCGCTCCATCACGAGGACCGGTCCAGGGTGCTCGCCTCGTGGCTCGCGTCTGTCGGCGAGGGCGCCGTCTTCAGGGACCGCTACCGCTACCGTAACCGCCAGACGGGGGACGTGCATCTCGTCGACGTCTCGGCGTCTCCCGTGCTCGACGCTACCGGGAAGGTCGTCTGCTACTACGGCCAGTGCCAGGTCGTCGAGACGATCAACGCCGCGCCCGACTTCGACGTCGACTCGACGTTCCCGCCTCTCCATCACCACGGGGGGCGCACGTGATCCCCCGCTTCTCCCCCGCTCTCGTCTCGATCCTCGACAACGCGGCCGACCAGTTCGGCATCGATCGGCTCCTCTTCGCGTGCCTCGTGCAGAAGGAGTCCTCGGGGAACACGTGGGCGTGGAACCCGGAGCCGCGGTACCCGTACCTCTGGAACCTCCG
>CAZXSG010000446.1:0-4631 GCA_964643185.1 uncultured Holophagales bacterium | reverse complement strand
TTGCGCTGGCGCTGTGGTTCTTCGTCGAGCGGCGCGTCAAGCTCCTGCTGCTGGCTCCGACAATGGCGCTGGGCCTGCTTACGCCCGTGTTCACGGGCTCCCGCGAGGGAGCGGACCTGTTGCGGGTGTTCGCCTACCCGGAATACTCGGATCTCCCGGACGACACCGTGCTCGAGCCACAGGCCACGGGAGGTTCAGCCCCCGGCCTCGCGGTGACCCGCTTCGCGAACGGAGAGTACGAGCCGCCGGCCGAGGAGACCTCGATCCGCGAAACGCCCGAGTTCGCGTCGAGCACGGCCCCCGAGGAATGGCGCGAGGGCAATTTCTCGATGCTCATGAGCGGGTTCCTGAAGATCGACGCGCCCGGACGCTACGTCTTCGAGCTCTCCTCGGACGACGACGGCTACTTCGGGCTCGCGGGCCGCTTCGTGACGGTCTGCCCGTCCACGGGCACCGTGAGGAAGTGGCTGAAACTCTCGCCGGGGTACTACCCCATCGACCTGCGCTTCCGGAACGACATCGGGCCCGCGCATTTCCATCTCAAGATGGCGCGCGATTCCGCGGACGGCCTCGCGACCATCGAAGCCGCGGCCTACTCCCACTGACCTATCGCTTTCGGAAGATCCCGAGAACCGACTTCCCGAAACCATAGCCGAGCAGAGGATCCACGACGCGCGACACCGGAACGAGGACGCGATCCCAGAAGAGGATCTGCCGCTTCGAGGGGTGCGATTCGCGGAGGAGCAGGCGGTTCGCCAGTGAGGCGAAGAAGCCCGCGCTGTCGAGGTAGCACAGCCTCACCGTCTCGAAGCCCTCGGGAACCGCGGCCCGGAGGGAGCGGCGTTGGTACCTTCGAAAGTGACCGACCGCCTCGCCGAACGGCATGAAGAGAAACGGGTGGGCCGGCGAGACGACGAGGAGATGGCCGCCGGGCGCGAGGAGCCCGAGAGCGCGGGTCAGCTCGGCCCGATCGTCCTCGATGTGCTCGAGGACGTCGATGTAGAGAATGGCGTCGGCCCGGGTTCCCGGCGAAACGGCGCTCGAGAGACCGGAGACGAGCCGGCAGCAGGCGGGCAGGGAGAGCTCGCGGCGGGCTCGCGCCAGCAGGCCGAGATCCGGCTCGAGGCAGAGCCAGAGACGCTGGGAGCCGTCGCAGAGGGCGGTGGTGGTCGAGCCGAGGCCGGCGCCCACCTCGACCACGAGGCCCTCCAGGTAGGGCCTGAGCGCGGTGGCGAAGAGGGCCTTCCAGTTGCGGGCGAGCGCGAAGACGTCGAGCTCCGACCCGACGTAGCTCGAGGAGCTGGATGCGCTCGAGGCGCTCGGGCGTCCGCTCAAGAGCCCGGGCTTTCCGGGGGGGCTCCGCCGCGATGCACCTGACGCACGATGAACAGGGGCCGCCGCTTCACCTCCTCGTAGATCCGCCCGAGGTACTCGCCGAGGATTCCAATGCTCACGAGCTGGGCTCCGCCGAGGAACATGATGGCGACGATCGTCGACGTGTAGCCGTCCACCACGGGAATGCCGAGAAGACCCTTCTGGAGGAAGCGGAGCATCACGAGGAGCGCGCCGAACGCGATCGCCAGCGAGGCCACGAGGAGCCCCGCGAAGAGGCTCAGCCGGAGAGGTTTGTAGCTGAAGCTGAAGATCGCATCGAGCGCGTAGCTCAGGAGCCTCAGGAAGCTCTGTTTCGGCTCGCCGGCGGCGCGGGGGGCCCGGTCGTAGAGGACGAAATCGGTCTTGAAGCCGATCCACGCTCTGAGGCCCGGAATGTAGCGGTTCGATTCCGTGAGGCGGTTGATGGCCGAGACGGCCCGTCGATCGAGGAGCCCGAAGATCCCGGCGTTCAGGGGTATGGGGTAGTCGGAGAGGAACCCCAGGATCTTGTAGAAGAGGGGGAAGAGGAGCCGCCGCAGCCCCGTTTCGTAGCGCGAGCGCCGTTCCGCGACCACGACCTCGGCGCCGGCTTTCCAGGCCGTGATCATGGCCGGAATGACCGAGGGCGGGTCCTGGAGGTCTCCGTCCATCAGGACCACGCAGTCGCCGGTGGCGAGCGCGAGCCCCGCGGTGAGCGCGGGCTGATGCCCCCAGTTGCGCGAGAGCTCGAGAACGGTGACCCGCGCGTCCCGGCTCGCCACGGCGCGAAGGAGCTCGAGCGAGCGGTCCTGGCTGCCGTCGTCGACGTAGGTGACCTCCCACGCTTCACCGGTGGTGTCCATGGCCCGCACGATCTCTTCGTGCAGCCGTGGAATCAGATCCTCTTCCTCGTAGACCGGGACGACGAGCGAGATCCGTACCGAAGCCGGCGCGCCGTTCGGGCTCATGGATTCCATGCCTCCTGGGTCGTGGGATCGTGAAGCAGGGCCGGCGCCGTCACGTCGACGAGCTCGGTCCCGCCGGGAGGCTGAAATCGAAACGCCAGGCAGGCGTCCCCGATCTCGTTCCGGTATTTCAGCTTCACGGGGTAGAGGCCGGCCTCGAGGTGGACCACCTTTCTCTCGCCCTGCGGTGAGACGCTCGAGAGGAGCGCGTCCTTCCCCAGCCAGAGCGTCGAGCCGTCGTCCGAGGCCAGCTCGAACGTGTACTCCCCGGGCGTCGAGATGCGGAGATAGCCCCGTGCCTGGAGCTCCGTCCGGTGGTCCAGATAGACGCCGCCGGGGCACGCGATCGTGAGGTTCGCGAGCGGCGGCAGGTCCCGGAAGGGCTGGTCGTCGGTGGTGACCCGCGCGCGCAGGCCCGGCGCCTCGGCCCCGAGGAGCGTCGCGACGGGTTCGATGGACGTGCCGTTTGGAATGTCGCGATTCTCCGGCATCTCGAGGATCTCGAGGAGGGGAGCCCCCTTCACCGCGACCCGGAACACGACCGGCCTTCTGGGGTTCAGGTAGTCGTCGTCGGTGTCGTAGGTTTTGACCATCCCGCGGCGCAGGCTGACCTTGTAGTTCGGGCGGTTCGCGGGCTCGACGAACGAGATCCGGTCCCCCTCGACGCGAAATCGGTGGACGCCGGCCTGAGTGAACCCGACCCGCGAGCCTTTCGGGAGGTGCTCGTTCATGTAGCGGGAGGCCTCGAGGAGGGACGTTCCCGCGTAGTCGAGCTCGATGATCTTGGCCGCGCCCGCCGTGCCGCCCACGAGCGCGTTGAAGAAGACGACCTGATAGGGGTGAAACACCACGAGCGTCCTCGCGAGGAGGACGACCGGTATCGCCAGAACGGCGGCCCGCAGCCAGACCGGTCCCAGCCGTCGCTCGGCGGCCCAGCGCCAGGCCCTCGTCACCGCCACTCCGGCGAGGAGCGCGAGCGCGGGGAGGAGGTACAGGTAGTGGCGAACGCCGTCGTATCGCGGCACCTTCGACATGAGCTGGACGGCGATGGGGAGAAACAGCCAGATCGAAAAGAGGAGGAGCGGTGCGGCCTCGTCGAGCTGCTTCTTCCAGAGGAGCCGGATCAGGATTCCGAGACCGAGGAGGGCGAACGCGAGCTGAAGGAGCGGGGTGTTGATCCCGAGCATCACGAACGGAAAGTGCCAGGGCACGTCGCGGGCGGCCATGTGCTCGCCCAGGTAGAAGACGAGCTCGTTGTACCAATGCTCCCGGAACGCGCGCAGGGTCTCACCGAATCGGGCGAGCGTGTTCGTGCGGTACAGAGGCCACAGGAGCGGAACCGTGGCGACGTACGCGGCTGTCGAGACCGCGAAACGGAGGACCCAGAGGGGAAGGCGCCGGGGCTCGCGGACGATGAACGGCAGCGCGAAGACGAAAGCCACGGGCAGGACGAAGACGCCGTTGATCTTCGAGGCATAGGCCACGCCGCCGAGGGCGCCCGACACCGCGAACCCCGCGAGAAGCCCGAGCTCGCTTCGGAGTCCACCCTCCCGGATCCGGGACGCTCCCCGAATCGCGAGGAAGAACCCGAGCATCGCGAGCGTGAAGAAGAAGGCCATGGGCTGGTCCTTCATGTTGTTCTGGGAATGCCCCACGAACTGCGGCATGAGAAGGAGCGCGAACTGCGAGGCGAACCCGGCCGCGCTTCCTCCCGCCGCGGCGCCCAGAAGGAAGATCGTGCAAAGGAGGAGGCTCGAGACGAAGGCGATGGGCACGTGATGCGCCGGGATCTCCTCTTTCACCCAGCCCTTCTCCCGCCAGAGCAGGTTCGCGATCCGCACGTCGATCGTGTCGAAGAACGCCCCGTACTGCTGCTGAAGAGGATCCAGCCGTTCGTTGATCATCGCGAAGCCGGTCTTCGGATAGTCGTGGAAGTAGAACTGGCCGACCATGCGGTCATAGGCCTCGTCGCTCGTCTCGCCGTAGTCGTGGAGGTTGCGGAGGCTGACCAGGAAAAAAAGGGCGGGTACGAGGAGTGCACCGGCCGCGTACAGGCAGAGCCTGACGAACGGGCCTCGTCTGTCGGTCACGGGTTCAGGCTACCAGCTCTCAGGCGTGTGCGAGAGCCCGGGCGATCTCCTGATACGCGAGCGGCAGGGGAGGACGCAGAAGCGGGCCGGCCAGCGCATCGCGGAGCAGCCGGGCCGCCCGCCCGCCGTTGGCGGTGCCGTACACGCGGCCGCCGAGCGCGAGGTTCGCCGTCTCCGCCACGGCGACCGCGGTCTCGGCAGCGAACGTCTTGGCCATCACGGC
>CAZXSG010000445.1:0-4634 GCA_964643185.1 uncultured Holophagales bacterium | reverse complement strand
GGCTGGCCTCAAGAGGAAGTGGACGCTTCATGGCCTTCAGCCTCCGCCGCCGCGTCCTCCTCTGGCTGGCCCTCGCCGGCCTGCTGGGAGGATCCGTGGCGCAGAAGGCTCTGCACCTCGCCGAGCGCGCCGAGGGAGAGAACCGGGCGGAACGGCTCGCGATGGTGGGGGCCCGCGGCTTCGCCGACCTCGTCGCGCGGATCGGCAGCGACGGCGACGCGATTCGCAAGGGCGTCGCCGTGTGGCACGGCGCCGACCCCTCGCTCCTCTGGACACGCGTCATCCTGTTCGACGGCCTGTCGCTCGAAGCGTCGTCCAAGCCCGACGACACGGGCGAGAGGGCGGCGCCGCGCAGGCTGACGCGTGAGGAGAAGCCCGTCTACGACCGGGGCCAGAGACTCCGCCAGGCGGTGGAGGCGAACCGGACCGAGGGCGGCGGGAAAGACGAGGTCGAGGTCGAGCGTCTGGCCGACGGCTCCTACTCCCTGGCGGCGCCCGTGGAGCGCGAGGGCGTGGTCGTGGGCCTCGTCGAGATCGCCACGAAGCCCCTGCCGCGGCAGAAGCCTGCGCCGTGGACGATCACCCTGCTCTACGCGCTGGCCCCCGCGCTCGGCCTTCTCGTGCTGTCGTTCCTCCTCGGCGAACGCCCCGTTCCCCTCGTCATCGCCGCGGTGCTGCTCCTCCTCGTTTCGGCCTGGGGCTTCACGGAGCGCGCGGGCGCCCGGCTGTCGCGCGAGCGCCTCGCCTCGAACGCGGCCATCGGGCAGGCGGCCCGGGCGGAAGGGCTGCGGCTCGGGGAAGTGACCACCGAGCTGGGTCTCGCGGCCCCCGAGGGAGCGCCTGCGATCGCGCCGGGTGCCTGGGACGCCGACAAACAGCGGAAGCCGCTGGGCCTCCTCACGCCCGCGGGGGAGCCGGATCCCGCGCGGGAAGCCTCGGGCCTCGCGACGCTTCGCGGCCAGGTGCGAAAGGCCGGAGCCGGGGCCGCCGTCTTCGGCCTCCTCGCGCTCCTGTTCGGCGCCCTCGGGTTCGCCGAGCGGACGTTCCATGCGCTCGTGAAGTTCCGTACGGCCTACTCGTACGTCTCGCCCGCGCTCGTGGGCATGCTCGTCCTCGTGTTCTTCCCGTTTCTGTACGGCGTGGCTCTGTCGTTCACCGACTCCAACATCTACAACTCGCAGAAGCCCATCGCTGACCTCTGGGTCGGACTGAAGAACTACACGACGATCCTCGGAGACTTCGCAATCGCGCGCCGCGCGGCCGACGGGGCGCTCGTGTGGAATTACCAGAATTTCTACTGGACGATGTTCATCACGATCGTCTGGACCATCGCGAACGTGACGTTCGGCGTGACGTTCGGTCTGCTCCTCGCGCTCGCTCTCAACACGAAGGGTCTGGCCTTCCGCCCCATCTACCGCGTGCTCCTGATCCTCCCCTGGGCCATGCCGAACTACATCACCGCGCTCATCTGGAAGGGCATGTTCCACCAGCAGTTCGGGGTCATCAATCAGGTGATCCAGATCTTCGGGGGGAGCCCCGTCTCCTGGTTCGAGAAGCCGTTCACGTCGTTCTTCACCGCGCTCGCGACGAACAGCTGGCTGAGCTTCCCGTTCATGATGGTCGTCGCCCTGGGCGCCCTGCAGTCGATTCCCGCCGACCTCTACGAGGCCGCCCGGGTCGACGGCGCGTCCCGCTGGCAACAGTTCCGCGCGATCACGCTGCCGTCGCTCAAGCCCGCGCTCATCCCCTCGGTGATCCTCTCGGTGGTGTGGACGTTCAACATGTTCAACATCCCGTACCTCGTCACGCAGGGCGAGCCCGCGGGCTCCACGGAGATTCTCATCACCCAGGCCTACAAGTTCGCGTTCGAGAAATACCGCTACGGCTACGCGGCGGCCTACTCGACCGTGATCTTCGGGCTCCTCCTCGTGTACGGCACGTTCCAGAACCGCATGTCCCGCGCGACGGAGGACGGCACCAAGTGAGCATGTTCAAGCCGAAGGCCGGGGAAGACGAACCGCCGCACGCCCCGCTCCACCTCTTCCTCGTGATCGTCACGCTGCTCACGATCTACCCGATCCTGTGGGTCGTGACCATCGCGTTCTCGGGTCAGCAGAGCCTCGCCATCGCCGACATTCCCACCGATCCCTCGGCCTGGGACCGCCTCCGCGCGATTCTGCCGTGGCCCAAGACGGTCTCCATCGCGAACTTCCACGCCGTGTGGACCGAGCAGCCTTTCGGCCGCTGGATGCTCAACAGCGCCATCGTCGCGCTCGCGACGACCGTCGTCGGCGTGTTCCTCGCGTGCACCGCGGGCTACGCGTTCTCGCGCTTCCGCTTTCCGGGCCGCCAGGCGGGGATGATGTCGTTCCTGATCTCACAGATGTTTCCCGGAACGCTCATGCTCATTCCGCTCTACATCATCCTCGTCAAGTGGCTGGGCCTTGGCTCCAGCCATATCGGGCTCATCCTCGTGTACGCGACGACGGCGATCCCGTTCTGCGTGTGGATGCTGAAGGGCTACTTCGACACCATTCCCAAGGAGCTCGAGGAGGCCGCGCTGATCGACGGCGCCTCCCCGGGCACGATCATCTGGCGCATCGTCCTGCCGCTCGCGAAGCCGGCCGTGGCCGTCACGGCTCTGTTCAGCTTCATGACGGGCTGGAACGAATTCATCCTCGCGGCGACGTTCATGGACAAGGAGACCATGTACACGGCGCCCGTGGGTCTCCGGTTCTTCGTGGGCGGCTACCAGCAGCAGTGGGGCTACTTTGCCGCCGGTTCGATCATCGTCTCGATCCCCGTCGTCCTACTGTTCCTGTTCCTGCAAAAGTACCTCGTCTCCGGCCTCACGGCCGGCGGCGTCAAGGGCTGACATCTCACTGAAGGAGGGTTCCCCATGAAGCACATTCGACTCACCGCCGCGCTCCTCGTCGCCTCGGCCGCGTTCGCCGGCTCCGTTCTGGCTCAGGAGGTCGTCTTCAAGGACCCCACGGGCGACGACAAGGGCCCCGGGGCCTACACGTACCCCACCGACAAGGTCTACAAGCCCGGTTCCTTCGACCTCACGGAGCTGAAGGTGAAGGCCTCGGGCGACAAGCTCGACATCTCGGTGGGCGTCAACACGAACCTCGAGGATCCCTGGAACATGGGCGGCGGGTTCTCGACCCAGATGATCTTCGTGTTCATCGACACCGACGGCAAGGAAGGCTCGGGCAATATGAAGGCCCCGGCCGGCCTCAACGTCGCGTTCGCGCCGGGAAGCGGCTGGGAGAAGTGCATCATCCTGTCACCCCAGCAGCAGAACCGCGTGAAGACCGAGGCGGAGCAGAAGTCGGCCGCCATGAAGGACGCCATCGTCGTCCCGGGCCGCACGCGCGCTCAGGGCCGCAACATCACCGCGAACGTGTCGCTCAAGGACATCGGCGCGGGCGACGTCACGAAGTGGGGCTACCAGGTCGTGGTGCAGTCGAACGAGGGCTTCCCCGATAAGGCCGACCTCCTCACCCGCAAGGTGAACGAGTTCGAGGGGCAGCACCGCTTCGGCGGCGGCAACGACGGCGACTGTGACCCGCACGCCATCGACGTTCTCGCGGGCAAGGGCACGGGCGACAAGACCGAGATCGACGCCCAGTACAAGATGCTGGCCTATGAATGCAACTCCGACGGGACGTCCAAGAAGATGGCGACCCTCGAGATGGTTCGCAAATAGCTTTCGGATACTGAAGGAGGACGTACAGTGAACGCCACAAGCTGGTTCGCGAAACGGGCGGCCGCGGCCGCGGCCCTCTCTCTCCTCGTGCTGGGCTCGGGAATCGCGAGCGCCCAGGACGGGCCGAAATTCACGCTCGGCGGGACCACCTACACGAAATGGCTCTGGGGCACGCAGAAAGACCAGGGCGCGCTCTACAACTTCACGACCGTGCCGGGTGAAGGCTACGGCGACAACGGACAGGGCACCGAGATCGAGCTCTTCGTGAACGCGAAGGTCTCGCGGGCCGTCGAGGTGAAGGCCCGGCTCCACAGCCGCTTCAACCAGAACTTCTGGACGAACTTCGGCGGCTTCGGCGATCCCACGGGCGGGCAGGACTGCACGGGCGGCGGCTGCGGGGAGTTCGATCCGCGCTCGAACCAGTACGTCAAGCTCCGTGGCCTCAACATCACGCTCACGCCCGGCTACTCCTGGGTCGACACGATCTCGATCGGCGCGAACGACTTCGGCATGTTCGACCCGTACGTCATTGGCCGGCTCCGCTACATCGACCGCGACAACGCTTCCGGCCTTCTGCTCCAGGGCTCGGCCGCGAGCAAGGCCTTCACCTGGGATCTGACCCGCATCTCGCTCCCGCGCCTCTGGGCGGGCCCGTTCTTCAACACCGGCAAGTTCCATGCTTCGGACGCGGCCTACGGTCTCCAGATGCGCTACGCGTCTGGCTCGCTGTTCGACGTCGGCGCGATCGCGCAGTACGTGAGCGACCAGGAGGTCGACACGCGCGACATCAACTTCGACGACGGCCAGGACACGCGCTTCCGCTTCAAGAACTCCGTCGTGGGCTTCAAGGCCGGCGTTCACCCGGGCGCGATGTTCGACGCCCGCGCCGCGGTGTACCTCTCCCGCTCGTCGACGAGCGACG
>CAZXSG010000444.1:0-4634 GCA_964643185.1 uncultured Holophagales bacterium | reverse complement strand
GGGACGGGGGGGGGGGAGAAGGCCCGGCAAGACGCTCCCGCCCCGGCCTTGGTGGCCGCCGGGGCTCAGCCCGCCGTTCCAGCCGCAGCTCCCCATGGGCGGCAGTCGGTGCGCACCGGCGGTGAGGCCCTTCTCCCGGGCCTCACGCCGTGCTCGTAGAGTGGCGCCGACTGTGAAGACAGGCGGGGCAGCCCGTAGGCGTCGGACTCTCCCGGCGGTACCGGATCGGCCTCGAGGAACGGCACGATCCCGTCGAGCACGGCCCGGTCGTCCGTCGCCTTCAGGTACCCGGCGATCGCGTACGGAAGGAAGAGCAGGTCGTCGGAGCAGCGCGTCCGCGTGCCGCGTCCGCTCGGCGGATGCCACCAGTGCTGCACGTCGCCTTCCACGAACTGTCGCGACGCGGCGCGCAGGAGGTGCTCGCGGGCGAGCGCGGGCCGGGCGAACCCGAGGGCCAGAACGTCCTGGAGCTGGTCACGGAATCCGTACGCGCCGCTCGTCTGGTAGTAGCCCGTGCGGCCCCAGATGCGCCCCGCGAGGTTCTGGTAGAGGAGCCAGCGGTTGAGGAGGATGTCGAAGGAATCGTCCGGGGTCTTCACCGTGACCGCTCCGAGGATCTCCTCCCACGCCGCCTCGACGGAACGCAGCTCCGTGGCCGCGGACTCGGCATCGGCATAGAGCTCGACGAGGTCGCCCGCCTCCTCGAGGCTCGCGCCCTGGCCGAGGAGGAACACCACGTGGCGCGTCTCTCCGGGGGCGAGCGTCACCGGGACCTTCAGCGCGGCGCAGGGATCCAGGCCGGCCCCGAAACGGCCCAGCAGCTCCGGCCTCTGGAACGCGGCGGCCCGGTGGAGGGCGCCGTTCCGTCCGAGCACCTCGGTGCGGTCGGCCGTCGACGACGAGGGCACGATGCTCGAGGCCGCGAACGCCACGCGCCCCGCGAACTCCGTGTTGTACGGGTTGCGGGCCAGGACGGCGCCGCTCCGGTCGTCCCGCTCGGTCACGACGAAGAGGTGCTCGCCCGGCCTCGGCGGCGAGAGCGCCCACTCGTTGTACGCGAAGACGGAGATCCTGCGCCTCCGGGCCGACCGGTTCGTGAGCGTGAGGAGCGAGAGCTTGATGGGCTTCTCCCGCGCGACGAAGACGGCGAGCTCCTGCTCGATACCGTGCTCGGCGTGCGCGAACCGTGAGACGCCGACCGCGTGCCGCACCACCCAGCGCGGGGAGCCGGAGCCCCGGCGGAGCGCTCCGGGCGTCGCGCCCCAGAGGGCTCCCGAGTCCTCGTCGCGGAGCACGAGGGCCTCCGACGTCGGATCGGTCACGGGGTCGTTCGCGAACGGGGTGAGCCGGTTCTCCCGGCTGTTGAGCGACCAGGTCATCGACGTTCCGGAGGCCGTGATCAGAGATCCGAAGACGGGGTTCGCGAGCACGTTCGACCAGGGCAGCGGGGTCTCGCGGTCGCCTTCGAGGACGATCACGTACTCCGAGCCGTCCTTTCCGAAGCCGCCGATTCCGTTCGGCAGGGTCAGCGGCGGAATCGGCACCTGGATCGCTTCGTCGGGCGGGCTCTCGGGCAGGGACGCGGCCCGGAGGGCAAGGTGCGGGGGCGTCGAGGGAGGCGCGGCCGGGAGGTCGACCTCGGGGTTTCCGAGCTGCTCGGCGAGGTCGCCGCGATCCCCGTTGAGGATGGCCTTGGAGACGGTCTGGAGGAGGATGCGTTCCTCCTCGGGCATCGAGTCACCGCGCAGGAGCACGACGGCTCCGGGCTGTCCGTGATGCGTGCCCCAGGGACCCGACTCGACGAGCCGCGCGAGCTGCTCGTGCATGGCGTCGAGGTAGCTCACGGGGTGCTCGTTGAGGATCACGACGTCGGCCTTGAGCCCCTCGAGCCGCCAGTAGGCCTGCGCGCGGAGGATCTGTCCCACGAGCGAGAGGTCGTCGGACTCCACGACGCGCACGAGCACGATCGGGAGGTCGCCCGATATGCCGCGCCCCCACAGGCCCGACTGTCCGAGCGTGTTCCTCGCCATGACCTCCGGGCGGGCCCGCATCGACGCGTCGGCCGCGAAGACCCGCGAGGCGAGGCGCTCGAAGAGCTGGGCCTCGCCCGCGTCGATCCCCAGGTGGCGGAGGGACACCTGGACCTGCGTCGCCGCGAGAGCGAAGGCCCGCGCGGAGCTCCCGGGGTCGTGGTACTTCTGCGCGAGCCGCCGCGCCGTCTCGACGTCGGCCGCGGCCCCGGTGGCGAACGAGAGCCGCGCGTAGCCTCCGGGCGGGATCCGGATGCGCGTCCTGAGGCTGAAGATGGGATCCAGCACGGCGCCCGTGGTGCCGCTCAGCGGACGGCCGTCGAGCGCGCGGGGATCCTCCGTGGAGCGCCCGCGGCCCAGGAAGCGGGCCCGGTCGGTCTCGCGCTCGATGGCGGCCTGGGGCAGCCGCTCGAGAGAGAGGGCATGGAACGCGTGGAACGGAGCCTCGCCCTCCCCGCGGGGCCGCCTTCGCGCGAGCAGGGCCGCGCCCTCGGGCAGCCACTCGGTCTCCACGAACAGCTTGCCGAACGCGGGGTGGGCGAAGTCTTCCAGGAGGCCGCCGAGCACGAGCTCGACGTAGCTCGTGACCTCGATCTCGCGAACCCGGTCGCCGTGGTTCGCGAGGGAGAGGCGCCGCACCTCCACGTCGTCCTCCGGCGAGATTGCGATCTCGAGGTGCGTGTCGATCTCGTCGTCGCGCCGGTGGAACACGGCCTTCTCGAGGTGGAAGGCGACCGAGTACGTCTCGGGCTCGCGGCACACGGGCTGGTAGGTCGCCGACCAGACGGCCCCGCTGCGCACGTCGCGCAGGTAGATGAGCTGGCTGCCGTGGTCGCGCGTGCGGTCCTCGCGGAGCCGCGTGACACAGCGCCCCTTCCAGAGGCTCGCGCCCCCTCCGGCGTGGGTCACCACCGAAACATAGGAGCCGTTCGAGAAGACCTGCGACCTCGGGAAGGGCGTGTGGGGCGACCGGAACCTCCGCGTCGCCTCGGCCAGAACCGGCGGGCTCACGTGCGTCTCCTCGGCGGGGCGGGGCTCCACGATGGGGGCCTCGTGAGGGACCCTCTCCTCGAGGAGCAGCTCCGTCGCCTTCACCCGCGGGTCCGCGTGGAAGCGCTCGACCATGACGTCCTCGAGGAGCACGTTCGCGAGCGCGACGAGCGTCATGCCCTGGTGATGGGCGAACCAGGCCGCGATCTTCACGCCCGCGTGCTTCACGCGCGCGTGCTTCTCGAAGGCTTCGCTTCCCGGGCCCGCTTCGTCCTTCCCGGTGGTGTGATGGCGATCGGTGTAGTCGATCGCCTCGTAGAAGCCGTAGGCCCCCTCGAGGCCCGCCTCGGCGAGGCGCTTGAAGTTGCGCACCGCGGCTTCCGGATCCACGAGCGCGGCGAGCGCCGTTGCGTACGGCGCCACGACGAGGTCGTCCCCGAGCCCGCGCTTCAGCCCCAGCCCGGGCACGCCGAACGCGCGGTATTGATAGGTCCCGGCGCGGTCGGTCACCCCGTAAGCGGCCTCCGAGATGCCCCACGGCACGCCCTGCGCACGGCCGTAGGCGATCTGCCGCGAGACGGCCTTCCGGCAGGACACCGAGAGAAGCGTGCCGGGCCGGTCGCGCATGAAGAGGAGCGGCATGAGGTACTCGAACATCGTGGCGCTCCACGAGAGGAGCGTCGGGACGCCGTCCACGCTCACCACGGGGCGCCCCAGCCGGAACCAGTGCGCCTGCGGAATTTCGCCGCGGGCCACCGCGAGGAAGCTCGCGAGCCGGGCCTCGGAGGCGAGGAGGTCGTAGGAGGAGCCGTCGAGGCGCCCGGGCGCGTCGACGGCGGGCAGGCGATAGCCGATCGAAAGGAGCTTGCGGTCCGCGTCGTAGAGAGGTGCGAAGCGGATTCCGTCGGCCAGCTCGCGGGCCCGGCCCGCGAGCACCGTGAGCTGCGCCGCGAGCGCGGGCTCCGTCTTCTGCGTCTTCTGCGAAGACCCGTGCGCGTCGAGACCTACCGCGAGCGCCATGAGCGAGGCGCAGAGGTTCGCGCTGTCGACGGTTGACACGTAGCGCGGCTGGAGAGGCTCCCGCGTCCGCGTGTCGTACCAGTTCAGGAAGTGCCCCTCCCACCTCTCGAGGCGGTCCATGGTGTCGAGCGTCGCGGCGGTTCTCTCGGCGAGCGCTTCGAGACCCAGGAAGCCGAGGTCGTGCGCCGCGAGCGTCGAGAGGAGCGACATACCGATGTTCGTCGGGGACGTGCGGTGCGCCACCTCGGGTCCGGGGCTCTCCTGGAAGTTGTCGGGCGGCAGAGCGTTCTCGCGCGGGGTCACGAACGCGTCGAAGTAGCGCCAGGTGCGCTCGGCGATGCCGAGGAGAAGCTCCCGCTCGGCGCGGCTCAGCGCGTGCCGGTGAACGGGCGTCGGACGGCTGAGCAGGTACGCCACGAGGGGCGCGAGGACCCACAGGAGAGCGAAGGGAGCCGCCACGGGCAGAGCGGTGGGGCGAACGACGCTCGTCAGGAAGAGCAGCACGAGCGCGGCCACGGGTCCCGACGCCACCTCGGCGAGGAACGCCCGGACCCCGCCCTTCATGAGGAGCGCCGTGCGGACCGACTGCGAGGC
>CAZXSG010000443.1:0-4641 GCA_964643185.1 uncultured Holophagales bacterium | reverse complement strand
TGCTCGATGTCGTGCAGTCCATCTGCCACCGCGTTGCGCTGTTCAACAAGGGCCGGATCGGCTTCGTCGGCACGGTCGATGAACTGGCGGCCAGGATCGGCGGCGGCGCCTTTATCGTCGACGTCGAGGCCGATGGGATCGATTTGCAGAAGGCGGCGTCCTCGACCGATGGTGTCAAGTCCGTCCGTCCGGCCGAAGCCGGCCGCTGGGAAGTCGAAGCCAGGGGGGCGGAAGGGGTGTCCATTCGAATCCTACAGGCGAAAGCCGGTGGGCCTGACGCCGGGATGATCGAGCTCGCTCGCTCGTGGTCGGGCGCTCGATCAGGAGTCGAGATCTTTGACGAGCGGCTGGACTGGGAGCTCGCATCATACGTAGCCCGTGAGAAGAGCCGAGCGGGCGATGTAAGCGGCATATCGAGATTGACGAGGGCGCCAGGCACGAGTCCTGGGTTGGCGAAGCTCGGCCCCGAGCGCGCGGCCGCGCGGGCTTCACTGTTTGAGCGTTTTCGTGAGGGCGCTCAGGAAGGTAGCCAATGGCGGTTGGTTGAGGATGCTGAGCGGGCGCTTTTTGTCGGGGATTCAACGAGCGGCCGCAGGTAGATTGTCGATGGCAGGACTCGCACGCTCAGGGGCCCTTCGATTGCGGAGCGCGGGCCCGAGGTAGGGCGGGATTCCCGAGGCCGTCAGGAGCCTGACGATCGTGAGGGAGAAAAGCTGGGGTGGAACGCTGGCATCTGAGCATCCCAGCAGGGGTGTGATGCCGCCAGCGACTTGTGTATGCTCCGCGGCCCGTGCCGCTCACCCACGGGCCCGGGGAGCGACACCGCGTTGCCTGGGGCGAGCGGCTCACTCGGGCCCTCGATCCGTGCCCCACTGATCTCGCCTCCGAGGCGATCCGTGTCGTCGTGCCCCCCGGGGTCGTCGAGGTGGTGCGCGGTCCGGCCTACCAGCCGCGCCTCGTTGTCTCGTTTCTGGGCATCGCGACCGACGAGGAGATCGACACGCTCGAGCCTTCGGCCGCCGCCTACGCACTCGCGAGCCGCATCGCTCTCGACTTCGTGCGGCGCGAGAGCGTGATCCCCGTGCTCGTGGGGACGGGCAGCGAGACGCGTCTCCGCTGGACGGCGGCCCCCAACTCCGAGGACCGCGCGCTCCTCGCCGCCCTGGCCGCGTCGTTCCCCCCTGCGGCCCACGCCGCCGCGGTGCCGGGCGCGCCCGCGGGCTACGTGGAGAGCGCGGACGTCGTGCTCCGCGCGTTCGTGAACGACGCGATCGATTCCTTCATGCGGGCCACCCCGCAGGATTCGCTCCTCCGCCGCATCGGCAGCGCGCCGTCCGCCCCGGCGGCGACGTCCCACGCCCGGTGGGAGGAGCGCTTCGTGGAGGCCGCCCGCACCGCGCGCGCCGCCTTCGCCCCCGCCGGCCTCACCGAGCAGCACGTCACCGAAAGCCTGGGACGCTGGGCCGAGCACGCACTGTCGACCGAGGCGCATTTCGAGCTGACGCTGAAATTGGAGCTGCCCGCGGGCGGTCCGCTCCTCTTCCCGCTCGTCTCCAAGATCACCGCCCCGGGCGACCCCACGTTCTCGATGTCCACGGCCGAAGTGCTGCGCATGGCGCCGGGCACCGCGCCCGTCGGCGTCGAAAAGGCCCTCCGCAAGGGCCTCCTCCGCGCCGGCGAGCTGTTCCCGTTCCTCGCCGATCGCCTCCCGCGCCTCGCCGCGACCGACCTCGTGCTCGACGCGGACGAAACCTGGACGTTCGTGAACCGCGGCGCCGTGGTGCCCGTCCACGGTGGGCTCCGCGTGGAGCTGCCCGCGGAGCTGAAGGGGCTCGAGAAACGCCGCATCGAAACGCGCCTTCGCGTGGGCCGCGAGGACGAGCGCGACGGCCCGGGCGCGGGCCTCTCCCTCGACCAGCTCGTGCCCTTCGAATGGGAGGCCCTCCTCGGCGAGGAGCCGCTCTCGCGAAAAGAGCTGGAGGAGCTGGCCCACTCCAAGGGCTCCCTCGTGCGCCTCCGCGGACAGTGGATCGCCGTAGACAGGGAATCGCTCGAGACCATCCGCGAGCGGGTGCTCGGGAAGAAGCTCGACACGCGGGCCATCCTGCGGGCGGCGCTCACCGGCGAGCACCGCGACGGACACGACGACTCCGGCACCGGCGTTCCCGTCGAGGTCCGCGGCGCCCTCGTGAACCTCCTGGCCGCCTTGCGCGACGTGGGGGAGGATTCTCCGGAGCCGCGCCCCATCAAGGGTCTCGTCGCCGAGCTGCGTCCGTATCAGGAGAAGGGCGTGTCGTGGCTGCGGTCCCGCGCGGCCGTGGGCGCCGGCGCGTGCCTCGCCGACGACATGGGCCTCGGCAAGACGCTCCAGCTCATCGCCTTCCTTCTCGCCCGGCGGGAGGAGAAGCCCAAGGACACGCGGCCCATTCTCGTGGTCGCGCCAACCTCCGTGCTCGGAAACTGGGAACGCGAGATCAACCGCTTCGCGCCCTCGCTCACCGTGCTCCATCACTACGGCCCGTCGCGCGCCTCGAAGGCCACCGCGCTTCAGCGGCAGAGCCGTGTCGTCTTCATCACGAGCTACGGCGTGCTCCGCCGCGATGCCGATCTGCTTTCCGACGTGGACTTTTCCACAGTGATCCTCGACGAGGCCCAGAACATCAAGAACCCGGGCTCGGCCTCCGCACGCGCGGCGCGGGCGCTCACCGCCACGCACCGTTTCGCGCTCACGGGCACGCCCGTGGAGAACCGGCTCACGGAGCTGTGGTCGATTCTGGAGTTCGCGATGCCGGGCCTCCTGGGCTCACTGCAGTCGTTCCGGCGCGACATCGCCGGCCCCGTGGAGCGCCGCTCCGATCCCATGGCGACCGAGCGTCTCCGCCGGCTCATCGGGCCGTTCCTCCTGCGCCGGCTCAAGAGCGATCCGCTCGTGATCAAGGACCTTCCGCCCAAGAACGAGATGACCGTGCTGTGCTCGCTCACGAAGGAGCAGGCGACGCTCTATGCCGCCGTGGTGCGCGAGGAGCTGAGCCGCGTGGAAGAGGCCGAGGGGCTCGCGCGGAGGGGCCGCATCCTCGCGCTCCTCACGGCGCTCAAGCAGGTCTGCAACCACCCGGTGCAGTACATGCGCGACGCGGGCCCGCTCATCCGCCGCTCGGGCAAGCTCACGCGACTGTTGGAGATGCTCGAGGAGGCGCTCGCGGAAGGCGACAAGGTGCACGTCTTCACGCAGTACCGCGAGATGGGCGATCTTCTGTCGGACGCCATCGAGGGGATGCTGGGCGTCGACACCATGTTCCTCCACGGCGGCACGCCGCGGCGCGAGCGCGAGCGCATGGTGAAGGCGTTCCAGGAAGAACCGGACGGGCCCAGGGTGTTTCTCCTGAGCCTGAAGGCGGGCGGAACGGGCCTCAACCTCACGGCCGCGTGCCGCGTTTTCCACTTCGACCGGTGGTGGAACCCCGCGGTGGAAGACCAGGCCACGGACCGTGCGTACCGCATCGGCCAGACGCGCACGGTGCAGGTGCACAAGCTCGTCTGTCAGGGCACGCTCGAGGAAAAGATCGACGCGCTCCTCGTGCAGAAGCGCGGCCTGGCCGACCGTGTCGTGGGCGGGGGCGAGGAGTGGCTCACGGAGCTCTCGAACAGTGAGCTGGCCGAGCTGGTGTCGCTGTCGGCCGGCGACCTGGACCTGGATGATGACGAAGATCCGTCGGCGTCGGCGGACGACACCGGCGAAGACACCGATGGCGAGGTTGCCGAGGTGACCGTCAGCCAGGATATGTCGCCCCGCGCGATGCGGCAGAAGCCCGGCTCGCGCAAGCGGGGGTCTTCGTGAGCGCGCGGAAGAAGAAGGGCCCCGAGACCGTCGAAGAGGTGCTGAAGTCCGTGGAGGAGCGGCTTCAGCTCCACGTCGCGGAGGACGGAGCCGACGAGCCTCAGGTGCCGAAGCTGGATGCGAGCTCACTGTGGATCGAGGGGCTGCTGCGCTTCGTCCCCTCGCGCCGCAACCGCCTCACTCAGGGCCGCGTCCACGCGCGCGACGGACGGGTGCTGAACCTCGCCGTCGCGCCGGGGGCGATCACGGCCTCCGTCGCGGACTCGCGCGTCAAGCCGCACGCGGTAACGCTCAGGGTGCGGCCGTTCGACGACGGCGTGTGGAACCGGGCCACGGCCTCGCTGGCGTCGAAGTCGCATCTCGTCGAGCCCCTGCTTGCGGGGGTGTTGCCCGAGGGCATCGACGCGGTGTTCGAGAAGCAGGGCGTCTCGCTGCTGCCCAGCTCCATCGCGAGCGTGGTGGGAATCTGCAGCTGTCCCGCTTTTGCGAGCGCCACGTTCGACTGTGAGCACATTTCGGCCGTGAACGTCGCCTTCGCCGAGACGCTCGAGCAGAACCCGCAGCTCCTGTTCACGGTGCGCGGGCGCGAGCCGGCCCGCGTCGCGCTCGACCTCCGCAAGGCCCGCGGCGAGGCACCCGCACCGAAAGCCGCGAAGGCTGCTAAGCCGGCGGGTGCCCACGCGCCGCACGGCCGGCCGATGGACGTCAAGTCACCCGAGGTCTATTTCCCCTGGCGCACGCCGCCGCCCAAGGGCGTTCCCGACCTCCACCGGCCCGTCTCCTTCACGGTCGCCGAGCTGGGC
>CAZXSG010000442.1:0-4641 GCA_964643185.1 uncultured Holophagales bacterium | reverse complement strand
GGCGCGTACTGAGTCGCGAGCGTCGCGTCGAGCCGATCGAAGGCGCCCCGCTCCCCGAGTCGGAGCGACACGATCGCCCGGAGGGTCTCCCGGCTGAGGTCGTCGCCCAGCCGGAGCGCGAGGCGGTCGATCTCCTCCTGCCCGGCCTCGACGACCTCCCGCCTCGTGAGCCAGAAACGGTCTCCGAGCCGCTCGGGGAAAGCGGCGTGAAAGTCCACGAACGGGATACAGGGCCCGAACCCCCTCGCGGCGAGCACACGCTCGACGTCGGGCACGCGGGCGTCGCGATTGAAGAAGCCGAGCACCACGGGCAGCTCGAGGAGTGCACGCGGAATGCTCGCGTCGTCCGGATGGAACACAGGAGTGCCGGGAACGGGAGACGGAACGGGCCGCCGGTCGAGGAACGCGGCGACCTCGACCCCTTCGCTGTCGAGGAGGCCCGCGACGTCTTTGCCGACGTTCCCCGCCCCGTAGACGAGGGCGGCGCGAAAGCCCCGGAGCAGGCCCGGTTGAGCGAACGGCACGGCTGCGACCTCGCCGGGATCATCGCACTCCCGTCATCGACTGCGTGCGATCATCCCGGCCGTGAAAGTCGTCATCCTCGCGGGCGGACTCGGCACGCGCCTGGCCGAGGAAACGGTCAGCCGTCCGAAGCCGATGGTGGAGATCGGGGGACGGCCGATCCTGTGGCACATCATGAGCCAGTACGCTCACCACGGCTTCCACGAGTTCGTCATCGCGCTGGGCTACAAGGGCGACGTGGTCAAGGAGTACTTCCAGAATTTCCGGGCGCGGAGCGCGGACATGACCGTCCGGCTCGGCACGGGAACGGTCGAGTTTCGCGAGTCGTCGCCGGGCCCCGACTGGGTCGTCCATCTCGTCGACACCGGCGACGGAACCCAGACCGGCGGCCGTCTGAAGCGCCTCGAGCCCTTCCTCGCGAAGGACGATCGATTCGCGATGACGTATGGCGACGGCGTGTCGAACGTCGACGTCACGGCGCTCGTACGGTTCCATGAGAGCCACGGACGTCTCGCGACGGTCACCGCCGTGCATCCCCCCGCGCGATTCGGCGCTCTCCGGCTGGAGGGCTCGCGGGTGACGGCCTTCGCCGAGAAGCCCTCGTCGGAGGGTGGCTTCATCAACGGTGGGTTCTTCGTGCTCGAGAGACACGTCCTCGATTTCATCCCGGGAGATTCCACGCTCTTCGAGATGGAACCGCTCGAGGGCCTGGCCGCGCGCGGCGACCTCATGGCCTTTCCTCACGAGGGTTTCTGGCAGCCCATGGACACCCTTCGCGACAAGCGCTATCTCGAAGACCTCTGGTCGACGGGGCAGGCCCCCTGGAAGGTCTGGGGGTGAACGTGCTTCGCGGAGCCAGCGTCTTCGTCACGGGCGGCACGGGCCTCGTCGGGTCGTGGCTGGTGAGGCGCCTCCTTTCCGAAGGCGCCGACGTGAGCGTTCTCGTGAGAGACGAAGACCCGCAGTCCCTCCTCATGACGAGCGGTGACATCCGCAAGTGCCGCGTCGTCTCCGGACGCCTCGAGGAGGTCGAAGACCTGGAACGCGCCCTCGTGAGCCAGGAGGTGGAGTGGGTCTTCCATCTCGGCGCGCAAACGCTCGTCACCCATGCCCTGCGGAGCCCGCTCGCGACCTTCGAGGCGAACGTGCGCGGAAGCTACAACCTCCTGGAAGCCTGCCGGCGCCAACCCCACCGCCTCCGCGCCGTCGTCGTCGCCTCGAGCGACAAAGCCTATGGCGACTCGGCGAACCTGCCGTACACGGAAGAGACGCCTCTCGACGCCCGGCACCCCTACGACGTGTCCAAGAGCTGCACCGACCTCATCGCCCGCTGCCACGGCGTGCCCTACGGGCTCCCCGTCGTTATCGCGCGCTGCGGAAACGTCTTCGGCGGCGGCGACCTCAACTGGAGCCGGATCGTGCCCGGCACGATCCGCTCGGTTCTCGCGGGACAGCGGCCCGTCATCCGGTCGGACGGATCCCTCCTCAGGGACTACCTGTTCGTCGATGACGTCGTCGACGCCTATCTCGCTCTGGCGCTTCGCGCGCAGGAAGACTCCGTGCGCGGTGAGGCCTTCAACTTCGGCCCCCACAAGCCGCTGACGGTGCTCGAGCTCACCGGCATCCTTCTCGAGCTCCTCGGCCGTCCCGATCTCCGTCCCGACGTTCAGAACACGGCCCGTGCGGAGATCCAGGCGCAGTTCCTCGACAGCCGAAAGGCCCGGGAGGTGCTGGGCTGGGATCTGAAGCGGACACTTCACGCGGGCCTCCTCGAGACGATCGACTGGTGCCGGGGCCATCTCGGGGCACGATGAGCGAGGCGGACGACCTCAGATCCTCGATCCTGGGTCTCGTGGATCGGTTCTCCGCGGCCAACTGGACGGCGAAGCCCTTCGAGCCCGGGGTCACCCCCGTGCCGGTCGCTGGAAGGGTCTTCGAAGGCTCCGACGTACGGCACGCGGTGGACGCGGCCCTCGACTTCTGGCTCACGACCGGCCGATTCGCTGAAGACTTCGAGAGCCGCCTCGAGACGTACACCGGAACGCGCCACGCCATCCTCGTGAACTCGGGATCGTCGGCGAATCTCCTCGCGCTCAGCGCGCTGACGTCGCCCAAGCTGGGTGCCCGGAGGCTCCGGCCCGGCGACGAGGTCATCACCTGCGCTACGGGTTTCCCGACGACCGTGAATCCGATTCTGCAGAACGCTCTCGTACCGGTTTTCGTCGACGTCGACCTCCCCACCGGGAACGCGGATCCGAACCGCATCGAGGCGGCGATCGGGCCGAAAACACGGGCCATCTTCCTCGCACATACTCTGGGAAACCCGTTCGACCTCGATGCGGTTCGCGCGCTCGCCGACCGTCACGACCTCTTCGTGATCGAAGACTGCTGCGATGCGCTCGGCGCCGAATGGAACGGGCGCCGGGTCGGTTCCTTCGGAGACCTCGCGACCCTGAGCTTCTATCCCGCGCACCACATCACCACCGGAGAAGGGGGCGCCGTTCTCACCTCGGACGGACGGCTCAAGACGATCGTGGAGTCGCTGAGGGACTGGGGCCGCGACTGCTGGTGCGAGCCCGGTCACGACGATACCTGCCACAAGCGCTTCGGCTGGAAGCTCGGAGACCTGCCCGAGGGCTACGACCACAAGTACATCTACAGCCACATCGGCTACAACCTGAAGCTCACGGATCTGCAGGCGGCGATCGGAGTCGCGCAGATGGAGCATCTGCCGGAGTTCGTCGCGGCCCGAAGGCGGAATCACGCCGCGTACACCACGCTTCTCGGCGACCTTCCCGACATCGTCCTTCCTCGCGCGCTCCCTTCGGCGACTCCCAGCTGGTTCGGATTCACGGTCCTGCTCGACGCGCGTTCCCGTCTCGCCCGGCGCGAGCTCGTGAAGAGGCTCGAAGCCCGGCGGATCGGCACTCGAATGCTGTTCGGGGGGAACCTGATCCGCCAGCCCGCCTACGCCGAGGCGGTCTACCGTGTCGCGGGATCGCTCGAGCGCTCGGACGCCATGATGGATCGCGCCTTCTGGGTCGGCGTTTTTCCGGGCCTCACGCCGGCCATGGTCGATTTCGTCGCGAGCGAGATCCGGAGCGGCCTCGACGGAACGGGCGCTGAATCGGCCTCACGGCCCTGAAGGGCGCTCGAGGACGAGAAACCCGAGGACCAGTCCCCGCGGTACGTAGCGCCGCGCGGTGAGCTCGTCCATCAGGCCGGTCTCGCGAAAGTAGCCCACGAACGTGAAGCCCGGTGGACAGCCCTGATTCAGAAACGGGTCCTGGGCCACGAGGATGAGTCGCGGCTTCCAGCGGTCGACGTCTTCGAGGATCTCGGACCGGAAAAGGCGCTCCTCGGGAGGCATGTCCTCGACCCGTCGATAGAGGGAGCCCCGGCGGTCCTGGGGCGGGATTCCCGCGGCGTACAGCAACGGGAGCGACATCATGGCGCCGTAGTAGCGCGTGGCCGGCCGGCGATCGATCTGCGTGAGAACCGGGTACTGCGGGTAGACGTTCGAGGAAGCGAACAGGACGGGTTCGCGGAGGCGCGTGGCCTGGAGGAGGAACTCGTGCATCTTCATGAACGTGGGCACGGGAATGCCCCGGCTCGCGTTCGCCGCGGCCTGGATGAAAACGCCTGCGGCCATCGGAAGCGTGAGCCCCAGCGCGGCCACGGTCGCAACGAGCTCAACGGACCGCGCGGGTACGGTCATTCGGAGGCCGAGCCAGGACGCTCCGGCCGCGAGGATCGCCGCGAACACCACCGCCGAGACGAGTCGAAAGCCCGTCTCCATGGGGATCGCCTGGTAGTTCCAGCCCTTTCGCTGGACGAGGTAGATGGCCGCTCCTCCCAGGGAAAACGTCGTTCCGAGCGCGAGCGCGAGCGCTGACCACCGTGTCCGCAGAACGGCGTGGAGCACGAGCGCACCCAGAAACGCGACGATCGCCCGGGAGATTCCCCCTTCGCCGAGAAGGGCGTTGAGCGGCTTGCCGTACGAGTCGTAGCCGAGTCGGGCGAGCGGCACGATTCTCCCGAAGTAGGTGCCGATCACCTCCTTGGGGAGAAAGAAGAAATGCAGGGCGTAGAGCGCGCCCACACCGGCAAACGCCTGGA
>CAZXSG010000441.1:0-4642 GCA_964643185.1 uncultured Holophagales bacterium | reverse complement strand
CGGGCGGCGGCGTCAGGATGGGCTCCTGCACCGTGAGCGCCGTTTCGGAGATCGGCACGAGCATCGTGTGGCTGTTGGCGCCAAACGCGACGTGCAGCTCGTAGAAACCGTGTGGGGAGACCGCGATGAGCGTACCGGGGACCTTCTTCAGCTCCGCCATCGGGCACGTGACGTAGACCTTCGCCGGAATGTCCATGGCTTGCGCCTCCCCTTCTCGTAACGACTGCCGGAATTCTAAGGCACGCTGCCCTCGTCGGCCGCGATCTCGCCATCCACGTCGTCGTCGCCGTCCGGCCCACCCGTCTCGCCGCGGTACTCCTTGAGCTTCCGCTGCAACGTGCGCAGTCCGATGTCGAGGCGCTCGGCGGCCTTCTTACGGTTGCCGCCCGAGGCCTGCAGGGCCGTGAGGATGGCTTCCTTCTCGATCTCGGCCATCGTCTTGCCCACCAGGCTGCCCGCGAACGACATCGTGGGAAGACCGGCGACCGAGCCGACTTCGAGCCGCTCGGGCGCCGCCTCCTCGGGAAACGTGGGCATCTCGGGCACGACGACACCGGTCGCGCGCCGCAGACCTTCGGGCAGGTCGCGCACGTCGATGCGGCTCCCCTGCGCGAAGAGCACCGCGCTCTCCATGACGTTCTTGAGCTCGCGCACGTTGCCCGGCCAGTCGTACGCGCCAAGCACCGAAAGGGCACCGGGCGTGACGCCCGTGACGGCGCGGTCGTGCTCGCGCGCGAAGACGTCGCGGAAGCGCTCGACGAGGAGGGGCAGGTCGTCCTTCCGCTCTCGAAGGGCCGGCAGCTCCACCGTGACGACCGACAACCGATAGTAGAGATCCTGGCGGAAGCGGCCCGCCTCGATCTCCTTCGGGAGGTCACGGTTCGTCGCGGCCACGAGACGGAAGTCCACCTCTCGGCTCTCGTTGCCGCCCACGGGCGTGACGCGGCGTTCCTCGAGAACGCGCAGGAACTTCACCTGGAGATCCGGCGGCATCTCGGAAACCTCGTCGAGAAAGAGCGTGCCGCCGTGAGCCTGCTCGATGCGGCCCGTGCGCTTCACGAGGGCGCCCGTGAACGCGCCGCGCTCATGCCCGAAGAGCTCGGACTCGATGATCTCCTTGGGAATCGCGCCGCAGTTCAGGGCCACGAACGCGCGGGGCCGGCGCGGCGAGTTGTGGTGGAGGGCGTTCGCGACGAGCTCCTTGCCCGTGCCCGACTCCCCCACGACGAGCACCGTCGTCCGCGCGGGGGCCACGACGCGGAGCCGCTCGAAGAGCCGCTCCATGGGCTTCGACACGCCCAGGATCGCCTCGAAGCCGTAGCGCTTGTCGAGCCTTTCGCGAAGCGTCTTGATCTCCGCGGCCTGGCGCGCGCGGAAGAGCGCCGCGGCGGCGCGCAGCCGGAGGTCATCCTTGGCGACGGGCTTGGCGACGTAGTCCACCGTGCCGAGCGAGCGGGCCGAGAGGATCGTCTCCACGTCGGCGTGCGCGGTCACGAGGAGCACCGAGACGTCGGGCCGCGCCGAGGCGAGGTCCTGAGCGAGCTCGAGCCCGCTTCTCCCCGGCATCCGGAGGTCGGTCACGACGAGCGCGATCGAGGCGTCCTCGCCGGCCCGCGTCAGAGCGGAGGTCGAGTCGGGCAGCTCCTCGACCCTCCGGCCGTCCGTCTCGAGGGCGAGTGCCATGGCCTTGCGGCTCGCGGCATCGTCGTCGACGACGAGGATGAGCGGCTCGCGTGCTCCTTCGCGGTTCCCTTCGCTACTCACCCGAGGCCTCCGCGAGGAGGCGCTCGAAGTCGTCTTCCGTGAGCACCGTGACCCCGAGCGCTTTCGCCTTCTCGAGCTTGCTTCCCGCCTCTTCGCCGGCGATCACCGCCGTCGTCTTCTTCGACACGCTTCCGCTCACCTTTCCTCCGAGCGTCTCGATCGCCGCCGCCGCGGAGTCGCGCGTGAAGCGTCCGAGAGTCCCGGTGAGGACGTACGTCCTCCCGGCGAGGGGTCCCTCACCGGGCCGCGCACCCGCGGCCTCCGTCATACGGATCCCGGCCACCCGGAGTTTGGCGAGGAGCTCCCGATTCGGCTCGGCTGAGAACCACGACTGGATCTCCCGCGCCGTCTCGGGGCCGATCTCCGGCACGCTCTGGAGCTCGTCCAGGGTCGCGCCCTCGAGAGCTTCCATCGAGAGGAACCGGCGGGCCAGGAGCCTAGCCGTCTTCTCGCCGACCTGCCGGATTCCGAGCGCGAAGAGAAGCCGGGCGAGGCCGGCGTCCCGGGATCGCGCGATCTCGTCGAGCACCAGCGCGGCCGACTTGTCGCCCCAGCGGGGCAGCGGCGCGAGCCGGGGCGCGTCGAGCTCGTAGAGCGACGCGACGTCGGTGAGGAGACCGGCGCGAAGCAGCTGGTCGAGACGCTCATCGCCGAGCCCCTCGACGTCCATGGCCTTGCGCCCCACGAAGTGCGAGAACGCGCTGAGGACCTTGGCGGGGCACGCGAGGTTCGTGCAGCGGAACGCCACGGCCCCGTCCTCGCGGCTCACGGCGCCCTCGCAGGCCGGGCACGTCACGGGCATCGCGAACGCCGGGGCGCCGTCCGGGCGCCGTTCGAGCAGGACGCGCGTGACCTTGGGAATCACGTCGCCCCCTTTTTCGACGGCCACGGTGTCGCCCACTCGCACGTCCTTCTTGGCGAGGTCCTCGTAGTTGTGGAGCGTGGCGCGGCGCACCGTGGAGCCCGCGAGGAGCACGGGTTCGAACTCCGCCACGGGCGTGAGCGTGCCCGTGCGGCCCACCTGCACCACGATGGCCGTGACCTTCGTGAGGGCCTCCTCGGGCGGGAACTTGTAGGCGAGCGCCCAGCGCGGAGCCTTGGCCGTCTGACCGAGCCGCTTCTGATCGGCCAGGGCATCGACCTTGATCACGACCCCATCGGTGTCGAAGTCGAGCGCGTGCCGCCGGTTCTGCCAGGTCTCGAGGAACGTCCCGATCCCGGCGGCGTCCTCGACCCGTTCGTGCTGAGCCGAAACGGGAAAGCCGAGCGCCGCCAGCGCGCGGAGGCCCTCGGTCTGCGTGCGCGGCTCGCCGTCACCTTCCCACCGCGCCACGGAGTAAAGGAACGCGGAGAGCTTCCTGGCGGCCGTGATCCGCGAGTCGAGGAGCCGCAGCGAGCCGGCCGCAGCGTTGCGGGGATTCGCGAACAGGGCCTCTCCAGCCTCCTCGCGTGCGGCGTTGAGCGCCTGGAAGACCGGGCGCGAGAGGTACACCTCGCCCCGCACCTCGAGTAGGCGCGGGACGGCACCGGACAGACGGAGCGGCACGGAGCGGATGGTCCGCACGTTGGGCGTCACATCCTCGCCCGTCGTGCCGTCACCGCGCGTCGCCGCCCGCACGAGGAGTCCGTTCTCGTAGAGAAGCGAGACGGAAAGGCCGTCGATCTTGAGCTCGCACGTGAACGCCGGCAGGCGTCCGTCCAGACGCTCGATGACGCGTGCCACCCAGGCACGGACCTCGCCTTCGTCGTAGGCGTTGTCGAGCGAAAGGAGCGGGATCTCGTGCGCGACGCTCGGCAGATCGGAAACCGGGGTGCCGCCCACGCGCTGCGTGGGGGAATCGGGCGTCACGAGCTCCGGGTGCCCGGCCTCGAGCGCCTTCAGCTCGCGGACGAGCGCGTCGAACTCGGGGTCGGTCAGCTCCGGCCGGCCTTCGACGTGGTACAGACGCTCGTGGCGGCGGATCTCGGTGGCCAGGGACGCGTGCCGTGCGGCCGCGCCCGGGACACGGGCGGCGGGACTCTCGTCGTTCTTCATTCGGTGGCGGATTGTAGGAGGGGCCTCTGGCATCCTCGTCCCATGCACCGGGCCGCACTCGCGCTGCTCCTCTTCCTCGCGGCCGAGGGGGCGATGGCTGGCCCGCGCGCCCCCGCCGTCGCGTCGTACCGCATCGTCGCCACGGTGAAGGACGACGGCACCCTCGAGGGACGGGAAACCCTCACCTTCACGAACCGCAGTGGCCGGTCCTTCGACGCCATTCCCCTGCGGCTCTTCCTCAACGGCTTTCGAAGGGGCTCGACGCTGGCCCGGGAATGGACGGGTGACGAGGCTCTCGGATCGGGCCCGCACGAGGGCGGCATCGATCTCACGGGCGTTTCGATCTCCGGCGGAGAGGACCTCACTCGGCGGATCGCGTACGTCTCGCCGGACGCCTCGAACCCCACGGACCGCACGCTCGCGCTCGTGAGCCTCCCCGCCACCGTTCCGGCGGGAGGCACCGTCAAACTCGATATCGCATTCGTCGCGCGGCTTCCCCGGGCCTTGCTGGGCACCGGAACCGCCGGAGACTTCGTGCTCGTCGCCCGGTTCTTCCCCGAGCTCGCGGAGGGAGCGTTCGGCGACGTCGAGGCCGTGCTCACGGTGCCTTCCGCGTGGAAGGGCAAGACCGTTTCGACCGGGCTCATCGTGCGCTATGAGGACACGAAAACCCCGGGCCGTGCGCGGCTCACGTTCCGGGCCGAGGACGTGAACGGCTTCGCGGTCGCGGCCTGCCCCCGTTGCGAGGTGCACACGGAGTGCGTCGAGGAACGGGGGCTCCCCGCCGTCTCGGTGACCCTCCTCCTCCAGCCCGACCACCGCGCGCTGCGTGCCCGCTATCTC
>CAZXSG010000440.1:0-4644 GCA_964643185.1 uncultured Holophagales bacterium | reverse complement strand
CCGGGTACGAGGTGCCTGTCCATGCCGACATTCCGTACCAGGACGTGATCTTTCTCGACGACGTGGACCCGCTCTCCTCGCCCATGAAGGCGCTGGGGGTGGGCGAGCTCGGCATCTGCGGGGTCGGAGCCGCCATCGCCAACGCCGTGTACAACGCCACGGGAGTCCGCGTGCGCGACTACCCCATCACCCTCGACAAGCCCCTCGCGCGGCTTCCGGCATGAGGAGCCCGGTCCCTCCCGTACGCGCGGCAAAGCCCGGCCGATTCCGGGTCTCCGGCATGCTCCCGAGGAGGCTCGAGGAGCTGGGTGTGCCGGCGTCCTCGGTGCTCCGGCACGCGGGTCTTCCGGCGGGCCTCTTCGAGCAGGAGAGGGTGTTCGTCGATACAGAGGAGCTGTTCGCGCTCTACCGCGGCCTCGCGGACGCGAGCGGCGATCCGGCCATCGGGCTGAAGCTCGCGACCGAAGATCGCATCGAGCGCTACGACCCGATCCTCCTCGCCGCCATTTCCGCGCGGACGCTGCGGGACGCTCTGTCGCGTCTCGCGCGCTACAAGCAGCTGACCTGCCCGGAGGCCGTGGACGTCGAGGAGCGCGGAAGCGAGTGCCGGGTCCAGTTCCGGTGGCTCCTCGCCGAAGACACCGAGCCTCCCGTTCTCATCGACCTCTGCTTCGCGTGGATCGCGAACATCGCCCGCCGGGGAACGGGTGGGCTCGCGAAACCCAGGCGAGTCGAGCTGCGCGGTCCCGTACGGGAGCGCGGCATGTACGAGGCCCATTTCGGCTGTCCGGCGAAGTTCGGCGTCGCCCGGAACGCGATCGTGTTCGCGACGGTGGATGTCGACCGGCCCTTCGTCACCCACAACGCCGAGCTCCTCGCGATCGTCGCGCCTCAGCTCGACCGCGAGCTCGCGCAGGCCGTCAGCTCGAAGGCCATCGGCGATCAGGTCAAGGTCGTCCTGAAGAGGCTGCTGGCGGGACGCCGTCCCGGCATCGGAGACGTCGCTACGGAGCTGCGCCTCAGCTCTCGGACGCTGCAACGCAGGCTCGCCGAGGACGGAAACACCTTCCAGCAGCTCATCCAGGAGGCCCGACGCGAGCTGGCCCGGCACTACCTCCTCCACTCGTCGCTCGAGCTCAACCAGACGGCCTACCTCCTCGGATACGAAGACGCGCACTCGTTCTTCAGGGCGTTCCAGGACTGGGAGGGCACCTCGCCCGGCGCCTGGCGCGAACGTCACGTCCGTGACGCCCACGTCGCGCGATCAGCGGTCAACTGACTCCGCTTTCCTGGCTTTTCGCGGACCTGACTCCCGTTTTGGTCGCACCAGAATGGAGTCGACTCCCGATTGGTACGGATCGAACGACACCCGTCGGTGACCTGATCTATCCTCGATTCAACACACGAACGAGGAGTCCCACATGCCGACGAGTCCTTCGACGAAGCTTCGCCCCGTCCTGCTTCTCGTCACGGCGCTCGCCCTGCCGTCCTGCCAGACGGTGCGCGACGCACCTTCCGCTTCGGGCGTGTCCCAGTACCCGGCCGCCCGCGTGGAGGTCGTGAAGGAGACGCTGCACGGCACCGTCGTCGAGGACCCGTATCGCTGGATGGAAGGCGGAGGCGCGGAGCTCGATGCCTGGCTGGACGCCCAGGACCGCCGAACCCGCGCCGCGCTCGCGGGCCTCCCGAACAGAAACGCGCTTCGCGACGCGATCGTCGCGGCCGGCAAGGGAGTCACGCGCGTGAACGTCGTTCGGGTCACGGGCACGGGGCCCCGCATCTTCCTTCGCAAGCGCGCTCCCGAAGAGGAGACCTCGCGCGTCTACATGCGAGACGGCTGGAACGGGGCCGATGTCCTCCTCGTGGACCCCGGCCTCCGCAACACCAAAGACGTGCACCACACGGTGGACTACGTCGCTCCGTCGGACGACGGCCGGTACCTGGCCTACGGCATCTCCGCCAGCGGCTCGGAAGACAGCGTCATCGAGGTGATGGAGGTCGACACCCGGCGGGTACTGCCCGAGCGCATCGACCGCGCACAGTATGCGGGCATCACCTGGCGCGCGGACGGCCGTTCGTTCTTCTACTGGCGCCGGGCAAAGCCGAAGGAGGGGGCGACGCGCGCGGACTGGTTCAAGAACAGCGCGACGTTCCTGCACACGCTCGGAGACGACCCGGAGAAGGCAACGCCCGTCTTCGGCCCCCAGCTTGCGGGCCTCGGCGTCTGCGAGGAGTGTTTCTCCGGAGTCCAGACCTCCCCCGCGAGCGATTGGCTTCTCGCCTGGGCCTCGCCCGGAACCTCCGCCGACATCGAGTACTTTTTGGCCCCAGCCGCGTCCGCCGGTCCCGGAGCGCGCATTCCGTGGCGCCGCGTCTCCGGCCCGAAGGACCACGTCAAGGGCATGGTGGCCCACGGAGACCGCCTCTACGCCCTGAGCTACGACGGCGCGCCGCGCTTCAAGATCGTCTCCTTCGACGCGAAGGACGGCTCCCTGGCCACCGCGAGGGACTTCGTGCCGGCCAGCCAGACGGTGCTCGAGGAGTTTGCCCCCGCTCGCGACGGACTGTACCTGCGCCTCCTCGACCGCGGCATCTCGCGCCTCGCGCGCATCCCTTATGCCGGCGGTCCCGCCGAGGACGTGCCGCTCCCGTTCGCGGGGGCGCTCTACGGACTCAGTACCGAGGCCGACCGCGACGGCGCGATCTTCACCCTGACCGGCTGGACGACGCCCATGCGCTCCTACACGGCCGGCCCGGACAAGACTGTCCGGGACCTCGGGCTCACCGAGAAATGGCCCGTCGACTACGCGCATATCGTGGCCGAAGAGGTGGAGGTGAAGAGCCAGGACGGCACGCTCGTGCCGATGTCCATCCTGCGGCGGCGCGACACCGCACTCGACGGGCGCGCTCCGGCGCTGCTCGAGGGCTACGCGGCCTACGGCTCGTCACAGTCTCCCTACTTCGCGCCCACCAACCTCACCTGGGTCGACCGGGGCGGCGTCTATGCCGAGTGTCATGCCCGCGGCGGCGGCGCCTACGGCGAGGAGTGGCACCTGGCGGGGCACAAGCAGAACAAGGAGCGCGGCATCGAGGACATGGTCGCCTGCGCCACCCACCTCGTGAGCGGCAAGTACACCGCGGCGACACGACTGTCCGTGACAGGGACGTCGGCTGGAGGAATCCTCGCCGGCGGAACCATCACGCGGCGCCCCGACCTCTTCGCGGCGGCCCTGCTCCGCGTCCCGCTGCTGAACCTCCTCCGTTTCGAGAAGACGGAGGGCGGCCCGGCCAACGTGCCCGAATGGGGCACGGTGACGGACGCGCAAGACTTCCGGGCGATGCTCGCTTCGGACCCTTTCCACCGCATCGTGCCCGGCACTCGGTACCCCGCGGTGCTGGTGACGGCCGGCAAGCACGACGTGCGCGTTGCGGCCTGGCAGCCCGCGAAATTCGTGGCGCGGCCGCAGAAGGAAGCGGCCGGCGCTCCGGTCCTCTTCCGGGTCGAGAAGGCCGCCGGGCACGGCCTCGGCTCGAAGCGGTCGCAGGTCGAGGAGGAATGGGCGGATCTCTTCGCGTTCGCTCTGTCGCAGAGCGGTGTGAAATAGCCTGGCCGGCCGGACTCATCCGACGTTGGAGCGGGTGTCCCGCGAGGACCACGGACTCCCGCAGGGCACGTCTTCCCGGAGCGGGAACGGGCGGCCGCATCCTCGGCGTCCTCGCTTCGCGCGGAGCCCGCTACCGGATGGGCGCTCCGCTCGAACCGCGCTGGCTCGCGGGAGGATGGTCGAGCCATTTCGAGTTCTTCGACGAGGAGCGGCGCCGCATTCGCTGTGACTTCGTCAGCCGCCCACCGAGACTGACCCAGCAGGGGGATCGAAGCCCTCTTCACCGCAGATGCCGATCCCTCGGATCCGCGGCTGGCGGTCATCGGGCTCCTCCCTCTGATCCGGATCAAGCAGACGACCCGCCTTACACGCACGGCGTTTTCGTGGGCCTCGATCACCAGAAGCTCCGTGACCTCACACTTCGCGGGGGCGACCGAGGCGCCTATCGCGCTGGGACCGAGGTGGCCGGCGCAGGCACCAAACCGGAGCCCTGAGGCACCGGCCCGCCCGACTTCGCTATGCCGAGCGCGATTCCCATCAGCGCCGCCGCGACCCCGAACGTGAAGCGCATGCCGCTGACGACGGCTTCGGGCCCCGCCGTCGTGACGTCGACGGAGGCAGAAGACAGTGCGAACACAGCTCCCATCGCCGAGGCGCCGGTGACGAGCCCGAGATTACGCGAGAGGTTGAGCAGTCCGGACACCACTCCCCGCTGGTCCGCGCGGATCCCCGTCATCAGAGCGGTGTTGTTCGCCGCCTGGAAGAGCGCATAGCCCGCGGTGACGATAACGATGGAACCGGCGTAGCCCGCGATGCCGAGTGTGGCCGGCACCAGGGAGGGCAGAAGACAGCCGATCGCGATTCCGGAGAGACCGCCAAGGGTCGTCTTCCGCGAGCCGAGACGGTCCACGAGCCGTCCGGCGGGCACACCACCCAGCGCGGCGACGAGCGGTCCGACAGACAGCACGAGCCCGACCGCGGCCGCGGAGAGCCCGAGCCCCCGCGATAGGTAGAACGGGCCGACGACCAAAGTCGCCAA
>CAZXSG010000439.1:0-4644 GCA_964643185.1 uncultured Holophagales bacterium | reverse complement strand
CCTGTCCATGTGGGGGCCAGCGGGCCCAGGCGGGCGACGGGGCCCTCCACCTGGACCGACACGATCGGGCCCGGGCCGTCCACTCCCGCCACGAGATCGCGGTCGGTGGCCCGGAGCCGCAGGAGGAGCGCGGTACCCTGTGCCGGCGTGATCACCGACGTGTAGCCCGCCGGCCAGGGAGCGCCCTCCCACGGCGACAGCCACTCGGCCTGCGGCGCCGTGGGATCGGCCGTGGGCGCGACGCGAACTCCGATCGTGGACTGCTGGACGTTGCCGCCCTGATCGTCTGCCGTGACGGTGACGTCGACGTCGACTCCGGCGGGCGGGACGCCCACGGGGACGAGGATCTCGGCCGTGCGGTAGAGGTCCGGGGTGCCGGAGACGAGCGTCGCGGGAACCGGGGTCGCGAACGTGCCGGAGAACGCGACAGACAAGGTCTTGATGGCCGTTTCCGTGTCCCGGGCCCGCGCCTCCACGAAGAACCGCTGGCCGATCGTGACCTGGGAGACCGTCGTGCCCGAACCCGCGAGGCGCACGGCGAGCCCGCTCACCACGGGCAGCGTCGCATCGTCGGCGACGGCGAAAACAGCGCTGTCGCGTGTCCCCGCAGCCCCCTGGGGATCGATGGCCCGTGTGCGCACGAGGAGCGACGTCCCTTCGGGCTGCAGCACCGGAATGCGCAGGTCGAACGTGGGCGGCGCGAGCTGAGACCACCCCCCTGCGGGCCGCGCGAGAACGCGCGCCGCAGCGGTAGCGAGGGCGGGGCCACTGTCGTTCTCTCTCCGGAGCTCCGCGGACACCGTGAGCTGCGCGGCGTCGGGATCCTCGAGGCCCGAGAGCGTCGCCCGCATCAGGGAGCCGGCGTAGCTCGTGCCCGGAACGGGCGCGATCGCGGCCGCCGTGACGCCTCCGATCAGCGGCGGTCTGTTCGGCAGCACCTGCAGAGGGAGCCGCACGAACGCGCTGCGGTTCTGGCTCGTATCCACGGCCTGAGCCCACACCGAGTAGGGCCAGGGGTCGGTGCCGTTTCCGGCGTACGGCGCGACGAACGAATAGGCGAACGGGAAGATCCTCGCCGTCGCGACCGGGACGGCCGCGGCCTGATCGGGGTTCCCCGCGGCCGCGAGGAAGTACTCCACGCGGTCGGCATCCCCCGCGGGGTTCGTCATCGTCACGCCGTCGAGCTGCGAGAGAACGGGCACGAGCTGATAGCTCGTGGAGGCCGCGAGCATTCCATCCGGCGCCGCCGGCGGGTTCACCAGCGCGATCTGCGGCGGGTTCGCATCGAAGTGCACGAACTCGCGGGCGTCGGGCTGCATCGCGTTGCCCTGACTGTCGCGGAGCCGGGAGATGGTGATCCGCCGCCGGCGCGTGTCGTCGGTCAGCGAGAGACCCTGCGGCTGCCTCACGGCAAACGTGTATCCGCCGCGGGTGAGGAACATCGTCACCGGAATCGGGATCCAGTTGACGCCGCCCGCGCCGTTGCTCCGGCCGTACTCGAGCACCGCGGCATCGCTCACGCCGTCGCCGTCGAGCTCGGCCGCGGTGCCGGTGACCGGCTCGTTGAAGTCGAACGTGAGCTCGGCCTGCGGGCTGACGGGCCGGTCCAGCGCGGGGTTCGTCGCGACGATCTGGGGGCCCACGGTGTCCGAGGTGGTGAAGCTCGAGCCCACGTTGCCCGAGCTCGTCAGCGGCCGGTCCGCGCGGTCGCGGATTCCGCCCGGCCCTCCGACGAGGACGACTCCGTACACCGCGCGGTTCTCGTAGAGCGCAGACGGCGTGAAGCGGATCACCGCCCGCCCCTCGGAGTCGAGGGAGCTCGTGAAGGACCCCGGAGCCTGCGCTCCGCTCGGCGCCAGCACGCGGAAGTAGGTCGGCAGCGCGCTCGTCACCGCGGGATGGAGCGCTTCGGTGAAGACGATCTCCACGATCGCCGCCCGCGACACGCTCGTCTGTCCGGGAGGCGGAGAGATCGAGACGATGCGCGGGGCCGACGCGTCGAGGACGAGGGGCGGAATGCCGTTCAGAGTCCCGTTCGGACCCACGAGCGGGCCGGTACCCGACGCGATGGCGACGCCCCCTTCACCCGTGTCGAGCTGCGCCTCGATGCGGTACGTGCCGATCCGCAGAGCATCGAAGCGATACGAGCCGTCGGCCCGCGACGCCATCACCTGGACCCGGCCGCCGGCGTCCGTGATCCTCACGGTCGCGCCGGACTGTGGCACCCGCGCCGCGGGGTCGTCGATGTCGCCCACGGGGGCGGCGTAGACGATGCCCTGGGCCGAGACCGCGGCCTCCAGCGACACCGTGACGTCCACGACCTCGTCATCGTAGGTGAGCGTGAACGGGGAGAGGCCGGCGAGACCCGCCGTCGACTGGGCCGTGGCGGTATGCAACCCCGACGGAATTCTCGTGAACGTCGCGAGCCCCTCGGCATTCGTGGCCGACCCGTAGGGCCCTCCGGGCGCGTTCACATAGACATTCACTCCGGGCGCGAGGGCACCGCCACCGTCGCGCACGGTGACGCGCACGCTCCCGTGCGGGGTCAGCACGAGGCGATACGGGTCGGCCGCCGTTCCGGCGCCCACGAGCTGCGCGTCCTGAGCCGACGCGAACCGCTGCTCGCCGCCGACCTCCGCAACCGAGACCCGCAGCGAGCGGCTGGTGAGCACACCGTCGAACGTGAAGAGGTGGTTGGGGAACGGCGTGGTGGGACCGAGGAGGCTGACGTCGAAGCTGCACGGGTACCCGGGAGACGGGCAGCCCGGTGGCTGCGACAGCCTCACCGAGACGATCGACTGTGCCGTGTTCACCTCGAAGAGATGCGGTGGCGCCGTGCGGTTCTCGAAGACGCGGACCGAGCGGGACGCCGTGGGCTCGAGCACGAGCGCGATGTCGGCCGTGGGCGCCGTTGCCGTGAGGCCCACCGACGTCGCGGCCCGGCGGGGCGAGGCCGGCACCGTGGCATCCACCGCGTACGTGCCAACAGGCAGACCGTCGAACAGGAAGCGCCCGGGGGTCGCACCGGAGGCCTCGGTGGTGGCCAGCGCGCGGATGCTCGTCCCCCACGTGCGCCCGTTGACATTCCCCTGGATCTGGACCGTTCCGCCGCCCACCGGAACCGTGCGGGCCGCATCGTCGTAGAGCGTGCCCGCGATGCGTCCCCGGGTATCCAGGAGGATCTGACCGCTGACACTGTCGCCGGCAGCGAGCAGCCGGAGCCCCTCGACGCGTCCGGCCCGCCCCGAGGGCGCGTGGACGGGACTGGACACCACGCAGATCTTCGGCGCACCCATCTTCAACTACGGCTACCGCGAGGCTGTCATCGACGGCTACCTCGTCGACCACGAGCCACCGGTGCAGATCACGACGCAGCTGTCGACCAGCGGCATCGTCTGGCGCGTCGGCGAGGTGGTCGAGGTGTACAACCCCGTCCCAAGCCAGGTCGAGCTGTTCACGACCCCCGACGAGATTCGGATCGACGTCGAGGACTTCAACCGCAAGGTCATCACTGAGTCGTTCAATCGCGTGGTCTGCGAGTACCTCGCAGGGGAGCTCGACCCGTCGTCCCGACAGAAGACGCTCATCTTCTGCGCCAACGATGCGCACGCTGACTTGGTGGTCGACCTCCTCAAGAAAGCGTTCGCCAAGCGCTACGGCAGCGTGGACGACGATGCGGTGATGAAGATCACCGGCGCCGCAGACAAGCCGCTCCAGCTGATCCGCCGGTTCAAGAACGAGCGCAGTCCCAACGTCGCGGCCACCGTCGACCTGCTCGCCACCGGCATCGACGTGCCGGAGATCTGCAACCTCGTGTTTCTGCGTAGGGTGAACAGCCGCATCCTCTTCGACCAGATGCTCGGACGGGCGACGCGTCTCTGCGAGGAGATCGGCAAGGACACGTTCCGGGTGTTCGACGCGGTGAGGATCTACGAGGCGCTCCACGCTCTCACCGCGATGCAGCCGGTGGTGGTCAACCCCGCCATCACGTTCACGCAGCTCGGCCGTGAGCTTGCTGAGGTGAGAACCGATGCGGAGCGCAGCCTCGTACGCGACCAGTTCGTCGCGAAGCTCCAGCGCAAGAAGCGCCACCTGAGCGAGTCTCAGGCGCTGGACTTCGAGCTTCGAGCCGGAATCGCGCCGGATGAGTTCATTCAGCGGCTCCGTGCGATGGCGTTGCCCGACATCGCGACGTGGTTCGTGCGGAATCCGGACCTCGGCGAGATTCTGGACCGAAAGGGCGGTGCAGGAGCGGCGCCGACGCTGGTCTCGACGCACGCCGATACGTTCGTCGGTGCGGAGCACGGGTATGGACGGGCGACGAAGCCGGCGGACTATCTGGAGGAGTTCTCGGCGTTCATCAGAAGCCGCGGCAACACCATTCCTGCGCTCGTCACGGTGCTCACGCGTCCGCGCGAGCTGACGCGGAAGCAGCTTCGGGAGCTCGCCTTGGAGCTGGACCGCGCCGGCTTCACGGAGACGAACCTTGCGACGGCGTGGCGCGAGATGACGAATCAAGACATCGCCGCACGGGTGATCGGCTACATCCGCCAGGCTGCGCTCGGTGATGCCCTGGTTCCATACGATCAGCGCGTGGACCGCGCGCTGCAGACGATTCTCGCCTCGAAGGCTTGGTCGACGCCT
>CAZXSG010000438.1:0-4653 GCA_964643185.1 uncultured Holophagales bacterium | reverse complement strand
ATGGGGGAGGTCTCCGAGAGACCGTAGCCCTCGAGGATGGGGATGCCGAGCGCCCAGTAGAACTCGTGGCAGAAGTACGGCAGCGGCGCGCCGCCGGAGAACGCGATCTTGAGACGTCCGCCCAGCGCCTGCCGGATCTTCGAGAGCACGAGCTTCTCGGCGATGGCGAGCGAAAGGCCCGACGGCACGCGCCCCGCGACGCGGTCGGGCGTGGCCGCGCGGCCCTGCGCGAGGGCCCACTCGGCGAGCTTGCGGCGCAGCGGCGGCGCGGCGGCGAGCTTGTCGCGCACCTTCGCGTAGACCTTCTCCCAGAAGCGCGGCACGCCCGCGAGGAGCGTGGGGCGGATGCCGGCCACGAGCTCGGCGACGTCGTACGCGGAGCAGAACACGCGGTCCACCCGCCGCCACATGTAGCCGTAGCTCATGATCCGCTCGAACACGTGGCAGAGCGGGAGGAACTCGAGGGCGAGGTCGCTGTCCTCGGACATCGGCACGCAGGGCACCGAGGCCAGCGCGTTCTGCATGATGTTGTCGTGCGTGAGCATCACGCCCTTGGGCTCGCCGGTGGTGCCCGAGGTGTAGATGATGGTCATGAGGCTTTCCGGGTCGATTCCCGGAGCGGCCTTCGCGAGCCGCTCCTCGGCGTCCGCGCCGGCAGTGGCCTGGACCCCCGCGAGCGTGAGGACACCCTCGGGCGGCTCGCCGTCGATGAGGATGAGGTGTTTCAGGCTGGGGCACTTCGCGCGGATCGAGAGGATCTTGTCGAGCTGCGCCCGCGTGTCGAGGATCGCGGCCACGGAGCCGGAGTCGTTGATCTGGTAGGCCACCTGGTCGGGCGTGAGCGTGCCGTAGATGGGCACCACGACGGCTCCGTTCGCCAGGATGCCGAGATCGGCCATGTGCCACTCGGGCCGGTTGTCCGAGAGCAGGATCACGCGATCCCCGGCGCCGATGCCGAGCTTCTGCAATCCGTCGTAGGTGTGCGCCACGGCACGCGAGAGCTCGGCCGTGGTGAGCCATCTCACGCCGGCTTTCGTGGCGTGTCCCACATGCTGCGGCCTCTTGCGGGAGAGGTCATGAAGGAAGAAGTCCAGGACGGTGCGCTCACCGGAGGGCGCGGGGACACGCAGCGACATACCGATCTCCTTCTGGGGGATTCGGACGTAGCGTACCAACGCGCCGGAGGGAGCGGAGCGCGATCGGCGTTCCTCAGGCTCCTCGACCGGTCTCTCCGGGACGTGCGCTACCGGGTGACCTGGCCGGGCGGCTCGGCGATCGCGGGCTCACCCGAGGCACACGTCGAAGGAACGCTCGCGTTCCACGACGTCTCGGCGTTCTCCGCCGTGCTCGCGTACGGAAATCTCGGGCTGGGCGAGGCCTTCGCCGACGAGAAGCTCTCGGTCTCGGGAGCCGACCTTGCCGATGTGCTCACGGCGCTCCTTCGCAATCGCGTCGATCAGGGCGTCGGCCGGGACGGGCGCCTCGCCTTCCACGCGCTCTTCCGCCGCGCGTCCGACCTGCTGCGCGGGAACACGCGCAACGTACGCAGCCACTACGACCTCGGAGACGACCTCTTCGAGACGTTCCTCGACGACTCGATGACCTACTCGTGCGGCTACGCCCACACGGGCGAGGACTCCCTCGAGGACCTCCAGCGGCAGAAGCTCGAGCGCGTCTGCCAGAAGCTGCGGCTCGTGCCGGGCGAGCGGCTCGTGGACATCGGCTGCGGCTTCGGCGGCCTGCTCCTCCATGCCGCGAAGAATCACGGCGTCACGGGCGTCGGCGTCACGCTCAGCGAGCGGCATGCGGCCCGCGCGAAGGAGCGGGTGGCGGACGCCGGACTCGAGCACCGCATCGAGATTCGCTGCGCGGACTTCCGCTCGCTCGAAGGCCGGTTCCACAAGGTGGTGAGCGTCGGGATGCTCGAGCACCTCCGCGCGGGCGAGTACCGCGGCTACTTCCGGAAGATCGCGGGGCTGCTCCGGCCGGGAGGTCTCGCCCTGGTGCACGCCATCGGCTGCGGTGCGTCGCGGAACGTGCACGATCCGTTCATCCAGAAGTACATCTTCCCCGGCTCCTCCCAGCCCAAGCTCTCGGAGATCGCGGGGGAGCTGGAGCGCCAGGGGATGGCGCTCCTCGACGTCGAAAACATCGTCCGCCATTACGCGCCCACCGGCGAGAGGTGGCTGGCGCGTTACCGCGAAAACCATCGGACGCTCGATCCGGCCCGTTGCCCGCCCCGGTCCCGGCGCCGCTTCGGGTAGTACCGGGCCTGTGTGGTGGCCGCGGCCCGCGCCAGTGACGGGGCCGTGTACCAGGTTCTCTTCACGAACGATTGGGCTTCCGAAAGACCGTGGAAGCGCGTATGACGGGGGAATGGATGCACGTCCCTTCGCCGAGCCCCAAAAAGCCTTCGAGAAATTACGCGCCGAGATGACGCGTCTCGGCCTCAACCGCAAGAGGCCGAGCAAGGTGCTCATGGAGGCGGGAATGTTCGCCTGCCTCCTCGCGGCGAGCATCCTGCTGATGCTCTCGGGGGCGTCCTTCCTCGCGGTATCCGCGGGCGCCGTGGGCGTCCTCCTGGGGACCGTGGGCCTGGCCACGAACGCGCACACGTCGGCGCACGGAGCCACGAGCGACCGTCCCTGGCTCAACTCGTTTCTCACGTGGCTGGGCTTCAGCGTGGTGTCCTCGATCTCCACGACGTACTGGCGGCACAAGCACAACGTCCTGCACCACCAGCACCCCAACGAGGACCTCGTGGACCCCGATCACGAGTTCACGCCGCACTTCGCGCTCGCCGAGCCGCAGGAAGAGCGCCTCTCTGCCGTCGCGCGGAAGCTGCGTCCGCTGCAGGCGTTTCTGTTCCCGCTCGCGACGGGCTTCCTCATTCCCAACATGGCCTCGATCGGGGCCGTGCACACGCTCAAGGTGCTCGGCAAGTCGAAGTTCAAGGACTCCAAGGCCGTCATCGACCTCGCCGGGCTCGCGCTCTCGGTGCTCGCGTGGTGGGTGGTGCCGCTCTTTTTCGCGTCGCCCCTCCGCGTGCTGATGCTCAACGCGGTGCGGCTCGTGGCGGGCTCGTACATCTTCTTCGCGATCTTCGCGCCGGCGCACCTGCCGCACGAGGCGGGTTTCTTCCCGAAGGGCGGCCTCCCGAAGGACTGGTTCTCGCGGCAGCTGGCGACGACCCTGAACTTCCGGGCCTTTCCCGTGGCGCGGGTCTTCCTCTCGGGCCTCTCGTACCAGATCGAGCACCACCTCTTCCCCGGCGTACCGCACCACCAGCTGCCGCGCATCGCGCCGCTCGTGCGGAAAGCCTGTGAAGAGGCCGGGATCCCGTACCGCGAGCTCTCGTGGCACGGCGCCGTGTGGAAGTGCGTCCTCGTGGGCTACCGCCCCAAGCGCCTCGCGAACCTGATCTGACATCCTCCCGGGGGTGCATGCAGACTCCAGCGTAAGGAAACCGCGGTGGATGCGGCTCCGCGAGGCCCTGGACGGGCTCCGTGAGAAGGACCTCTCGGCCCTCGAGCCGTTCCTCACGTTCGTCGAGCTGGCCGCGGGGGAAACGCTGTTCGAGATGGGCGCCGCCGGGGACGCGCTCTACGTCGTGGATCACGGCCGGCTGGCCGCGTTCGCGCCGAATCGGGTGGGTGAGATCGGCAGCCTCGGCATCGTGGGCGAGGGCGCGCTCCTCACCGGGGCAGCGCGCTCGGCCACCGTCGTTGCCCTGCGGCGCACGCGCCTCATCGAGCTCTCCCGTCCGGGCTGGGAGCGGCTCGTGGCCGAGCGGCCCGAGACGGCTCTCGCGCTCGCCCGCGTGGTCATGGTGCGGCTGCAGGACTCCCTGGCCCGGCGCTCCACGGCGGCGGGCGCGGCCTGTGTCGTGGTGCTGCCGCTTTCCCCGGGCGAGCCCGAGGCCTTCGCCTCCCGGCTCGCCGCGGCTCTCTCGGATCACGGCGACGCGCTGCTCCTCACCGAGGGGCGGACGGAGGGTCTCCTCGGGAGCGCTCTCTATGACAGAGGGGGCGCGCCGCGGGGCACGGCGTTGCGGTTCCTCGGGGAGCTCGAAGAAGAGCACCGCTTCATCGTCTACGACGCTCCCGGGCGGGACACGCCGTTCACGAGGCTCGCGCTCGGCCAGGCCGACCGCATCGTGCTCGTGGCCGATGCCGCGGACGACCCGGCCCGTCGCGGCGTGGAGGATCTCCTCCCGCGCGGGGCCTTCGCGCCCGAGGCGGAGCTCGTGCTTCTCGGCGGCTCCCCCGCGGGCACGGCTCGCTGGCTCGAGGGACGGGAGCTCAAACGGCACCACCACATCAACGGCGGGCGTCCATCGGATCTCGCGCGGGTCGCGCGGTTCCTCGCCGGGCGCGCGATCGCGCTCGTGCTCTCGGGCGGTGGCGCCCGCACGCTGGCCCATCTCGGCGCGCTCCGCGCGGTGGAGAGCCTGGGCATTCCCATCGACCTCGTGGGCGGGTCCTCGGGCGGAGCGATCTTCGCGGCGCAGCTCGCCGGAGGCCGCGGCCACGAGGACCGCGTGCGCGACACGCGGAAGGGCTTTCTGGAATCGGGCTCGCTCCTCCGCCCCGTGATGCCCGTGAACGCTCTCATGTCGAACCGGCCGTTCGAGCGGCTCTTCGCGAACATGTT
>CAZXSG010000437.1:0-4657 GCA_964643185.1 uncultured Holophagales bacterium | reverse complement strand
TGCGGGGTCTCCGGAGCGCGCCATGCCCATCACCTTGTACTCGTCCCAGGCGGAGCGCATTCCGAGGAAGTCCGTGACCATGGCGTACAGCAGGCCGATCGAGTCCGGGGAGTACGTGACCTGGAGCTTGCGATAGACGGGACCGTCGAAGACGCCGAGGGACGCGCTCTCGTCCTCACCCTGGCCATCGACCGTGAGGACGGCGCTCTCCGGCAGACCGGAACTGAGAAAGGCGCAGGCCGCGTGCGACTGATGGTGCGGGACGCCGGCGAGCGATGCCCGCGCAAAACGCTCGCCCAGTGCCGTCTCGAGATGCCTCACGGCGTTCCTCGGGGACATGAGGTCCCACAGGACACGGGCCCCGGTCAACCCGAGGGCGGGCCAGTGCTGCGGCGGAATGCGCAGGGGATGGTGGAGGAACATGTGGGCGATCCGCACCGGAGTGGCGTTCCAGGGATAGGCGATCACATCCACGTCGCTCGCTGTGAGGCCCGCGTACGAGAGTGCCGCCCGAACCGCGTGGACAGGCAGCGAAGACGTGTGCTTCTTCCTGGAGAGCCGTTCCTCCTCGATGGCGAAGAGGACCTCGCCATCTCGAACGAGGGCGACGGCGGAATCGTGGCCGACGAAGCGCAGGCCGTAGTTGCGGAAGTAGAAGTCACCCTCGGCGATCCCGGAGAACCCGAGCACGATCACGCGCGGACCCACCCGGTTCGCTGTCGCATCCACGTATTGTGATGTGCCAGGCGGGGTTTGGGCTATGCGTCCATGTTCCAGAACGAGAGCCGCGCCAAGCTGCTACGAGGGAGTCCCTTGCTCATGGATGCCTCGCCCCAGGCTCAGTTGAGAGGAGCTTCGTCAGGAAGATCGAGTGCTATGGAAATGGCGAGGTTCAGCTCGAGGATCTTGTCTGGCGTGAGGCTGCCCACGTAGTCGGTGAGCCTGTTCTTGGCGATACTCACGAGCTCGTCGCAGTAGATCGCGCTGTCATGCTTCAGGCCGTAGTCCAAACCGACAGGGACCTGTGTCGCAAGACCCAGCGAGTTCGAGGAGACGGGAGCACAAACAACCGACGAAAAGGACGATTCGATCAAGGACTGGCGACTCACGACGACGAAGACACGTTGCCGCTTCGGATCCGATGGCCCTGGATGCTTGACGAGGTACAGGTCTCCCCGCGTCAAGGAACGACCTGGTAGGAAAGCACGTCCTCGGCCTCTGCGTTCAGGTTCTCAGCGTTGGCGTTGATGATGGCGAGATCCCGGGTGGCGTCATGGCGGCGCTGTCTCAAGAGGTGAGCCCTGAGTGCAGCCTCGACGAACTGCGAGCGTGCCTCCGGGTCCGCCGTTCTGGTGTTCAGGGCGGCGAGAATTTCTTCGGACAGGGTGACGGTGGTCTCGACCTTCATGGATACAGACTACGGCTCGTGCTTGTGCGAGTCAATTTGCGATGAAGGTCGAGACGATGGGAGGGCGTTGAGGGTCATCGCCGCGCTTCGCGGTAGAGCCGCGCCGGCCTCAGCGCAGCGCCCGCGGGCGTAGGCCGCGGACGGGTGGCGGTCGTCGGTCCCATTCGTCGCGGCGAGGCGGCGCGAGGTCCGGGACGGAGCCGAACGTCTCCGCCAGGACACTCTCCGGGCTCGGCGACTCGTCCTCGAGGTAGTCGTCCACCGCCAACCGAACGATCTCCGCCATCGTCACCCCGCGGCTCGCCGCTAGCTCGTCGATGCGCAGCCGCTGTTCCGGGGTGAGGTAGACCTGCGTTCGAGTGGCGGGCATACAGCAGACCATACAGCACACGTGCCCGGTCGCCCATTTAGCGCCGGGCTTCCAGGATCAGGTTGAACGGCGTCTCGGCCGCGCGCCGGAAGTGCGTGAATCCGGCCTTGCGGAAGACCTCGGCGAGGCGCGCCTCGCCCGCCTGCGCTCCCAGGACGAGCCGTCCGCCGTCTGCGATGGCGTTCGCGCAGCACAGTGCCGTGGACGAGGAGTAGTAGAGCCGCGCCACGGGATTGATGTTGTCCTCGAGGCGGTCGTTCGCGAAGGGCTCGATCAGCATCACCGTGCCGTCTGCTGCCAGACCACGGGCGGCCCGTCGCGCGGCGGCGAGCGGGTCGCCCATGTCGTGCAGCGCGTCGAAGAAGCAGATGAGCCCGTAGCCCTCGCCCGCGTAGTCCGCGGCCGTCGCCACGTCGAAGGTGACCCTTCCGCTGAGGCCGGCTTCCGCGGCGTTGCGCCGGGCCGCCTCGATCGATTCCGGGTGAACGTCGAACCCGTGGAACCGCGACTCGGGGAAGGCTTCGGCCATGAGCAGGGTCGAATGGCCATGCCCGCAGCCGACGTCGGCCACCGTGATGCCGGCCTCGAGCCGCTCCACGACACCGTCGAGGGCCGGTAGCCACTGAGACACGAGGCTCCCGCGGTAGGCGTTCCTGTAGAAGGACGCGACGCCGCAGTAGAGCCGCTCGTCGTGATCACCCCACGCCACGCCCTTCCCCGTGCGGAAGGCCTCGAGGGTCTTCTCCTCGTCGAGCCACATGGTCGCGGTGACCTGCCACGCGTGGGGCATGAACACGGGGCTGTCCTCGTGGGCCAGCACCATGGCCTGCTCGGCCGAGAGCTCGTAGGTCTGGCTGATGGCGTGATAGTCCACGTAGCCGCCCGCGACCTGCGAGTTCAGCCACTCGGCCACGTAGCGCTCCGAGTGCTCCGCGCAGCCCGCGCGCGCCGTCAGCTCCCGGGGGGTGAGAGGGCCCGCGCCCGCCATGGCCTTGTAGAGGCCGAGCTTCGTGCCGATGCTGACCATCACGCCTCCGTGGCCGGCCGAGAGGTCGATGACGGCCCGGTTGAGCAGGGATTCGAGCTTCGTGGTGTCGATCGTGGGTGAGTTCATGGATTGCCTCCTCGTGTCGTCTTCCGTCGCTCCGGAAGTGGTGCACAAGATGGCGCAGCGCCCGCGCCCTCACCAGGGTCGGAATCGCCCGGAATCGGTCCGTTCGTGCCAACTCCGCGCGCGCTGCATTCCGTGGCGCCGCGTGCGGACACCGGGTAACGTCCCCAGCGGATGGCGAAACGATCGGCAGGGCCCGGGCCGGATCCGCTTCACGTGAGCCTCGTCGCCCTGCCCGACGCGGTGATCTCGACGCTGAGCGGCATCTTCGACGTGCTGAACGCGTTCGCGCACATGGATGCGCTCCGCGCGGGGCCCGGCGCGCGGCCGCCGTTCCGGGTGGAGATCGTGGGGGAGTCCGTGGGGCCGCTGGGCCTCGCGAGCGGAGTGCCCATCGAGGTGCAGCGCGCGATCGGGTCCATCGACAGCACCGACATCGTGATCGTCCCTTCGGTGCTCCTGAGGCAGGGAGGCTGGGCGACGGGGCGCTATCCGCGGCTCGTCGAGTGGCTCCACGCCATGTACGGCCGCGGGGCGGTGCTGTGCTCGGCCTGCTCGGGGATCTTCCTGCTGGCCGAGACGGGCCTCTTCGACGGCCGGGACGCCACGGTGCACTTCGGCTACGCCCGCGCGTTCGCGGCCACGTATCCAGAGGTGCCGATTCATCCGGAACGGGTGCTCGTCGTCTCCGGCCGGCGCGAAGAGCTGGTGAGCTCGGGGGCGTCGATGGCCTGGCACGACCTGGTGCTCTACCTCATCGCGCGGTATGCCGGAGCGACCGCCGCGCAGGAAGTCGCCCGCCTCTTCGCGCTGCAGTGGCACCACGACGGCCTCACGCCGTACATCGTGTTCGAAGGCCGGCGCGACCACGGCGACGGCGAGATCCTGAGCGCGCAGGACTGGCTGGACGCCCACTTCACGGTCGCCAACCCCGTGGAGGCGATGGTCGAGCGCTCGCGGCTCGCTGAACGCACGTTCAAGAGGCGTTTCACGGAGGCGACGGGTCTCACGCCGATCGCCTACGTCCAGCGCCTGCGGATCGAAAGCGCGAAGCGGCGGCTCGAGCGGAGCGACACGCCGATCGAGAAGCTCAGCTTCCAGGTCGGCTACGAGGACCCGGCGTTCTTCCGGCGTCTGTTCCGGCGCACCACGGGCCTGGCGCCGGGGGCATACCGCAAGCGTTTCCGCGTCCCGGACTTCGCTCGGCCAACAGTGGAACGCTGAGCGCAATCCTGGGCAAGGAGATTTCGTTGATTCCGACGTGGCCCTCGTCACGAGAGAATGCAGACGATGATCGGGCGCGCGTTGGGCCGCTACCAGGTGCAGGCCATCCTCGGCGAAGGGGGGATGGGTACCGTCTACCGCGCCCGCGACACCGCGCTCTCGCGGGACGTGGCGCTGAAGGTCATCCGCGAAACGCTCTCGGGGGAAGGAGCCCGCGAGAGATTCCTGCGGGAGGCGCGGGCGCTCGCCGCCGTTTCGCACCCGGCGGTGTGCCACGTCTACGACGTGGGCGAGGCGGAGGGGATGCCGTTCCTCGCCATGGAGCTCCTCGAGGGCGAAACGCTCGCGAGCGCGCTGGCCAGAGGCCCCCTCGGCCTCGCGGAGGCGGGGCGCGTCCCGACCGTGGTGCTCGCCGCCCTGTGCGCGCTTCACGCGGTGGCTCTCATCCACCGTGACCTCAAGCCCGGAAACGTCTTCCTGTTGCGGGACGGGCCCGGCCAGCCCCCCGATTTCGGCCCCGCCGCGCCCCAGGACGCCCGGGCCC
>CAZXSG010000436.1:0-4657 GCA_964643185.1 uncultured Holophagales bacterium | reverse complement strand
CGCATCGCCCGGGTGCCCGACCCGCTCGAGCGCCTCCGCAGGATCGGCCACGCCTACGTGGAGTTCGGTCTCACGCACCCGAACCACTACCGCCTCATGTTCATGACGGAACGGGTCGATCAGCCCAGCCCCGAAGAGCAGAAGGAGATGGGGAAGGGCAATCCCACGGAGGATGCCTACGCGTTCCTCCGGGCCACGGTCGTCGACGCTCTCCTCAGGGAGAAGCTCCGCCCCGAGCTCACCGACCCCGACCTCATCGCCCAGGCCCTCTGGGCCGGCGTGCACGGCGTCGTCTCGCTGCACGTGGCCATGCGCCACGACTCCTGGATGGACTGGAAGCCCGTCCGCAAGGTGGCCGCCCTCGTGACCGACACGATGGTGGACGGCCTCGCCCGGAAGGAAAGCTGAGATGGCCGTCTCTCTCGCGCGGAAGAACCTCCTCCACGACAAGCTGCGCTTCTTCATCACGGTGTCGGGCGTGGCGTTCGCCGTGACGCTCGTGTTCGTGCAGGTGGGCCTCTTCCTGGGCCTCCTCGACAACGCGTCGATCACCATCGAGAAGATCTCGGCCGACCTCTGGGTCACGTCGAAGAACACGCCGAACGTCGACTTCGCCCACACGTTTCCCGAGCAGTACGTCCAGCGCGTGCGGTCGATCGAGGGCGTCGAGCGGGCCGACAACCTGATCGTCTGGTTCATGCAGCTCGCCCTCCCCAACGGCGCGCAGGAAGGCACGCTCGTGTACGCGCTCGAGGACTTCACGGCCTGGAACATCCCGTGGAACGTCGCAGAAGGCGACGTGAGGGACCTTCGCCGCGGGCCCTACATGTTCCTCGACTCGTCGGCTCAGCGTCGCTACGGCCCCTTCCAGGTGGGCGAGTACCGCGAGGTGCTCGAGAACCGCATGAAGATCATCGGGCAGACGCAGTTCGCCCGGTCCTTCACCACGACGCCCATCACGTTCATGGACTACCGCAAGGCCCAGGAGCTGTCGTTCCAGGTGCTGTCGGGGAACACCACGTACATCCTCCTGAAGCTGAAACCCGGCGCGGATCTCGAAGCCGTGCGGGCCGAGATCCAGAAGAAGCTGCCGTACAACGACGTCTACACGCGCGACGAGTGGGCCAAGCGCTCGCGGGCCTACTGGGTCGCGAACACGGGCATCGGCCTCAACATGTACATCACGGTGTTCCTCGGAATCCTCGTGGGCATCGTCGTCGTCGCACAGACGCTCTACACGTCCACCATGGAGCACATCAAGGAATTCGGCACGGTGAAGGCCATCGGCGGCGGCAACTGGGACATCTACAAGATCCTGGGCGAGCAGGCCACCATCGCCGCGGTCTTCGGGTTCGTGTTCGGCTCGCTCATGGCACTGTCGATGCGGCCGGTGATGGCGAAGATCGACCTCAAGCTCATCATCCCGCCCGAGTTCGCCGCGATCGTCTTCGTGGGCACGCTCGCGCTCTGTATCGCCGCCGCCGCGATCTCCTTCCGGAAGGTCGCGAGCATCGACCCCGCACTGGTTTTCCGAGGCTGATGAACATGCACGTCCTGTCGTCCGAGAACGTCAAGAAAACCTTCACAGAGGGCCGCCAGACCGTGGAAGTGCTGCGCGGGGTGTCGCTCAGCGTCGCGCGGGGAGAAGTCGTATCGCTCGAGGGCCCGTCGGGCTCGGGCAAGACGACCTTCCTGTCGATCCTGGGCTGCATCCTCACCCCGTCCTCCGGGCGCGTCGTCGTCGACGGCCACGAGGTGGATCTGTCGAAGCCGCACAGCCTCCCCGCGATCCGCAGGAAGTCGATCGGCTTCGTGTTCCAGCAGTTCAATCTGTTCCCCGCGCTCACCGCGCTCGAGAACGTCGAGTACTCGCTGAACGTGAAGGGCCTCTCCGGCAAGGCCGCCCGCATCGAGGCGGGCCGCGTGCTCGACGAGGTGGGTCTCGCAGACAGGAAAGGCTTCCTCCCGCGGGACCTCTCTGGCGGACAGAAGCAGCGCGTCGCCATTGCCCGTGCGCTGGCCGGCGCCCCCGCGCTGCTCCTCGCCGACGAGCCCACCGCCAACCTCGACACGCACGTGGGCGGGCAGGTGCTCTCCCTGTTCCGGGATCTCGCCAAGAAAGAGAACCGGGCCCTCGTCATCGTCACGCACGACCCCAAGGTCCGCACCGTCGCCGATCGCGTCGTCACCATCCGGGACGGCGAGCTCCAGGCCGCCTGAACCCTCGCCGAGAACGGAGAACAGCATGAAGAAAGCCGCACTGTCCCTGGCCTTCCTCGCCCTCGTCGCCGGAGCGCTCGGCGCCGCCCGCGTCCGCGCCGCCGGCCGCAACGAGCCCGTCACGAAGCCGCTCGCGCTGGCCGCGACGCAGAACAGCCGCGAACGCGTGGTGGCCGAGGGCCGCATCGCGACCTATCCCGGCAAGGAGGTCATCGTCGCGACCGACTTCGCCGGCACCATCGAGCGCCTCCTCGTCGCGGAGAAGTCCGCCGTGAAGAAGGGCGATCTCCTCGCGGAGATGGACGCCTCGCAGGAGAAGGCTTCGTTGGATGAAGCCCGCGCGCGGGTGACCGAGTCCGAGGCCGACATCCGGCTCGCGCAGTACGAGTCCGAGCGCGCCGAGAAGCTCGTCGCCACGAAGGTCGGCACGCAGCAGGCGCTCGACAAGGCCCGCCGCGACGTGGACGCCGCGCGCGCGCGCAAGGCCACGGCCGAAAGCGCCGTCAAGCGGCTCGAGGCGCTCGTGAAGAAGGCCCGCATCACCGCGCCCATCGACGGAGTCATCCTCACCCGGCCCGCAGACGCGGGCGAGACGCTCGAGCGCGGCAAGGCCATCGTCACGGTGGCCGACCTCTCGCGCCTTCGCATCGAGGCCGAGGTGGACGAGTACGACACGGCCCGCATCGCGCTCGGCGCGCGCGTTCTCGTGCGCGCCGAAGGGCTCGAAGGCGTCGTCGCCGAGGGCACCGTCGAGGAGATTCCCGACAGCGTCACGCTCCGCCGCACGAAGCCCCAGGATCCCGCCAAGCCCGGCGACACCCGTGTGCTGCTCGTGAAGGTCGCGCTGTCGGATCCGAACCCCGCTCTCAAGCTCGGCCGGCGCGTGGAGGTCGAGATCGGGCGCTGACGAGGCTTACACTGAATCGTGATCAGCGGCGACCCTTGCTCGAGGCCAGGATGAGCCATCCGTCGATTCCGAAACCCGCCATCGCCGAGGGGATCGTCGAGATCCAGTTCATAAAGAGCTCCTTCGACTCCGGATTCTTCGGTGAGCTCTCGACGCGTCTGGGGCCAGAGTTTCCACGAATGGCTCCTGAGCCCGTCGCAACCATCCAGAGCAGCGGGCTGGAAACGCTGATGAAGCAGGGGCTTCGGGCGCGCTATCCGCATGCTGGGGGCTCGCACCTCCTGCAGCTGACGAGCAGTTCGCTCAGCGTGCACGCGCTTGCGCCGTACCGGGGTTGGGCGGCCTTCGTGTCCCAGGTCGAGTTCGCCTGGAGTGCGACGATGGACGTCGTCGATCCCGCTTCGGTTCGCCGGCTCGGCCTCCGCTACGTGAGCAGGATTCCCTGGCAGCCGGGAGAGCTGCTCTCCGACTGGATTGCGGCCAGCGAGCTCGTGCCCCAGGGACTCCTCCGCCAACGAGAGCTCTTCCTACAGCGGTTCGCCTACGCGCCCGAAGCCGGTAGCCGCGTGCAGCTGACGATCGCGGACGCACAGTTTCCCGGGCAGAGCGTGAGGCATCTGGTGCTCGACGTCGACGTGGCTCTCGAAGCCGGGATGGGCACCGCATGGTCCGCTCTCGGACCGGAGGTCGAGCTGCTCCACGAGAGGGTGTGGGACGTGCTCTCGATATCATGTGTTCCCAGGTTGCTGGAGTGCTTGAAGGAGGGAACGTCATGAAGATCGCTTCAACCGAAAACGACGTCGTGGCCCCCCCGAACCACGAAGAGGCGCTCCTCCGAGTCTTGCCCGTCATCGGCGACCGCTGGGACCAGCCCATATCGGCGTTCGACTTCGCGGTCTCCGGCTATCACCCGAGGCCACGATCGGGAAACGACGAAGCGATCGCCCTTTTGAAGTCGTGGCTCGCAAACCCCGATCCTGATGACGAAAAGGGATGGGCCGCCCTCGAGCCGGAGCTTCCCCGTCTGGGGGCCCGCTTCGGCGAGCCGGAGTGATTCTCCTCCTCGATACCGGGGTCCTCGGGCGGCTCTGCAATCCGACGGCCGAACGGGTCAGACCTTACAGCTTCTGGCTCATCGGGTTCCTGGAGAAGAGCGACGCGAACCGGGCCCTCGTCCCGGAAATCGCGGACTTCGAGCTGCGCCGGGAGCTCATTCGAAGTGCGCGCGCCGCAGGAGTCGAGCGGACGCGGCAGATAGACAAGCTCGACGCGTTGTCCGCCCGACTCCAGTACTTGCCCGTGACGACGGTCGATTGGCGTCGCGCGTCGGACCTCTGGGCCGACTCCCGGAACGAAGGCACTCCTTCCGCGCCGCCCGCCGCCCGCGACGGCGACGGCATCCTGGCGGCCCAGGCAATCCGCGTCGGGTCGGGCGTCGGGACATTCGACAGAAGGCAACTGTCGCGATTTGGGGTCGAGGTCGTCATGCGAGACCCCCCGTCCTGAAGGCGCGAGAGACCGCGGACGCAC
>CAZXSG010000435.1:0-4658 GCA_964643185.1 uncultured Holophagales bacterium | reverse complement strand
GCGGGCGCCCATCAGGTGGAGGTGACCGTCAACGGCATCGGCGAGCGAGCGGGCAACGCGTCTCTCGAAGAGCTCGTGATGGCGCTCCATGTGCGCCGCGAGGCGCTCGGGCTCACCACCGGAATCCGCACCGCCGAGCTCGCGCCGACGAGCCGGCTCCTCTCCCTCACCACCGGCATCTGGCCGCAGCCCAACAAGGCCGTTGTGGGGCGCAACGCGTTCGCGCACGAGGCCGGCATCCATCAGCACGGCATGCTCTCGAACCCGCTGACGTACGAAATCATGACGCCCGAAAGCGTCGGCGCCACCGAGAGCCACCTCGTCCTCGGCAAGCACTCCGGACGGCATGCCGTGGAGGCGCGGCTGAAGGCGCTGGGCATCCCCATGTCGCGCGAGGACGCGGAAACCCTCACGGCGCGCGTCAAGGAGCTGGCCGACCGCAAGAAGTTCGTGTTCGACGAAGACCTCGTCTCCCTCGCGGGCGCGGGCGACGCGCCGCCGCCCGCGGGCCTCGTGCGCCTGCTCCGCTTCCAGGCCATCTCGGGGAACCACGTGCTCCCCACGGCCACGGTGGAGATCGAGGTGGACGGTGAGCGCCGCACCGCGTCGGCCACCGGCAACGGCCCGCTCGACGCCGCGCTCAAGGCGACAGACCTCGCTCTCGGGCTGGACGTGACGCTCGTGGAGTTCGCGACGCGGGCCATCACGTCGGGCAAGGACGCTCTCGCCGAGGTCGTCGTCAAGGTGCGCCACGGCAGCGCGGAAACCACCGGCCACGCCGCGAGCACCGATTCCATCGAAGCCGCCGTGAAGTCGTATCTGGCCGCCGTCAGCGCGGCCCGTGTCGCAGCGCATTGCGAAATCGCGGTCTGAAGCCCACATTGACGAAGGAGGTCCCTATGTCATCGAACCCCACCCCGAACCCTCAACGCGACGATTCGAGTCGTCCCAAGGAAGCCACGCGCGAAGCCTCGCCGCGACCGGCCGAGCCCGCGCGCCGCGCTCCCCAGACGAAGGAAGAAGACGAGGTCCGCGAAGCTTACGGCTGGGGCGTGTGACCGCGTTCCGCATCGTCGTTCTGCCGGGCGACGGCATCGGGCCGGAGGTCACGCACGCCGCGATGAGCGTCCTCGCCGAAGCCTGCGCCGTCGACGGCGTCCGGCTCGAGACCAGCGAGTACGCGATCGGCGCGGCGGCCGTGCGGAGCCACGGGAGTCCGCTGCCCGCGGAGACGCTGGCCGCCTGCCAGGGCGCCGACGCCGTGTTCCTCGGCGCCGTGGGCGACCCCGCGTTCGAGAACGAGCCGCGCGAGCGGAAGCCCGAGACCGGGCTTCTCGCTCTGCGCCGCGGACTCGGCGTCTTCGCGAACATCCGGCCCGCCCGTGTGCTTCCCGGGCTCGAGAACCTGGGCCCGCTGAAGGCCGAGGTGGCCGCGGGCCTCGATGTCGTGATCGTGCGCGAGCTCCTCGGAGGGCTCTATTTCGGCGAGCCCCGCGGGTTCGACCGCGCAGCGGGTCGCGCCGTGAACTCCCTCGTCTACACGAGGGACGAGGTCGTGCGCATCGCGGAGGTGGCCTTCCGCATCGCCGAGGGGCGCCGCGGCCTCGTGACCTCGGTCGACAAGGCCAACGTGCTGGAAACGTCGGTGCTGTGGCGCGAGACGGTCACCGAGGTGGCAAAACGCTTCCCGTCCGTACGGCTCGAGCACCAGTACGTCGACGCCTGCGCGATGGCGCTCGTCCTCACGCCCGCACACTTCGACGTCGTGCTCACGGAGAACCTGTTCGGCGACATCCTGTCGGACGAGGCGGGCGCGCTCGTGGGCTCGCTGGGGCTGCTGCCCTCGGCCAGCCTCGGCGCGGGTCCCGGCCTCTTCGAGCCGGTGCATGGCTCGGCACCGGCGCTCGCGGGAAGGGACCTCGCGAACCCCGCGGGAGCGATCCTCTCCGCCGCGCTTCTCGCGCGCGAGGGGCTGAAGCTCGAGGGTGTCGCCGTACGCATGGAGGACGCCGTGACGCGGGCCCTCTCGGGGGGAAGGACCGCGGATCTCGCGGGAGGCGGAAACGCCGTCTCCGCCTCCCGTTTCACCGCGAGCGTCCTGGAATCTCTCCAGCCGGCTCTTACATCGCGGGGGTCGCGAGACGCAGGTTGTTGAAGAGCGCGGCGTGGTTCGGAAACGCGCCGCATTCCCGGGCGAGGTCCCGGAAGTTGCTGGGCTCCTGTTTGTCCTTGAGCTTGATGATGTTCGTGTCGGATCCGCCCTTGTAGCGGAGGACGGTGACCTTGCGGCCCCCGGCCTTGAAGTGGACGTGGTACTTGCCACCCTGTCCGCCCGGGATGGTGTACTCGCAGTTGTAGCCGCCGTAGCCGTCGTCGGCCTGGATCACGCCCACCCAGTTCACGCCGTTCGTCCCGATGGAGACCATCGCGTCGCCATCGCCGCAGTTCCAGTGGTATGAGCTCATTTCGTCCTACTTCTGCTTCTTCTCGAGCTGGTCGACGGTGGCCACGTACTTCTTCATCGCGTCCTCGTTCGACGTGCCCTTCTGCTTTGCCCAGGCGTCGAACTTCGCGCGGCCCTTGAGGTCCAGCATGCCCGGGCGGGAGCCCGAGACATCGCCTTCGGTGGACTGCTTGTAGAGCCCGTAGAGCTCCAGGAGCTCGTCGTTCGAGGGACGCTTCGTGAACCCCTCGACGCGCGCCTTCGCGGCCTCGAAATCGTCCTTGATGCTCTTCTTCTTCGCGGCCATTCAGATCCTCCCGGAATCTTTTCGGGAGATTCTGCGGTCTCTGCGGGCGATTAGAAAGCGCTCGTTTTCAAGCGGGCGACCTCGCGTCCATCGGCCTCGCGCGCGAGGAAGACGATGCCGCGGCTCCGCCGCGACACGATCACCGCGCCTTCGAGCGCCTCGCCGCGAAAGTCCGCGAGCGCCGAGAACGGCACGCCGGGAGGCTCGGGCAGCGCTTCGAGGAGCCAACGCAGGATCGCCACGTTGTTCGCGTGGCCGTTGACATCGAGGTCGTAGCGCCCCGCGCGGAACGAAGGGCCCGGTTCGAGGCCCTCCGGCAAGTCGATCTCCTCGGTGGGAGAAGCCATCTCGCGGGGCGGCATGCCCACGGCGGCCCTTTCGACGAACTCAGGTGGCCGGATGGGCCGCTTGGACGCGATCTTCAGGATGAGCCAGGCCGACGAGCCCCGCGCGAGGACCTCGCCATCGGGCCTCTCCACCCGGAACTCGCGAAACGCCCAGAGCCTCTCGATCCCCGAAGGCCAGGTGGAGACGACGATCTCGTCGCACCAGCGCGGCAGGTTCGTCACCGCGATGCGCAGGCGTGAGAGAACCCAGGTGAGGCCCTGCTCGCGCAGCGCATCCGTTCCGTAGCCCACGGCGATCGCGTTGTTGCCCGCGACCTCCTGGAAGATGTCGGCGAGGGCGGTGAGTCGGAGCAAGCCGCCCGGACCCACCTCGCCCGCCCGGATCCGGAACGTCTCGGTATGGAGCTTCACGAACCCAGGATGATCGCCGTGATCCGGTTCGCGACGAAAGCCCCGGTCCACGCGAGAAAGAGCATGTAGGCGAACTGAACGGCCGGCCACTTCCAGCTCCCGGTCTCCCGTCGCACCACGGCGATCGTCGACGTGCACTGCATGGCGAACGCGAAGAACACGAGGAGGCCCACCGCGGCCGGCGCGGTGAGATGGGTGCGAAGGGCTTCCTGCAGGCCCACGGACTCAGCCGTGCCCTCGATGCCGTAGATGGTGCCCAGCGTTCCGACGATCACCTCGCGGGCCGCGAGGGACGTGACGAGACCGATGCCGATGCGCCAGTCGAACCCGAGGGGCGCGATGAGCGGCTCGACCGTACGGCCCAGCATTCCCGCCACGCTCTCGGCGATGGGAGGCGCCTGGCCGTCGTGCCGCGGCACGTTGGCGAGGATCCACAGCACCACCGAGGCCGCGAGGATCACGGTGCCCGCGCGCTGGAGGAACACCTTCGAGCGGTCCAGGAGGCGCAGCCCGAGCTGACGGAAAGACGGCCAGCGGTACGGCGGCATCTCGAGCACGAAGTCCGTGCGCTCGCTCTTCAGGATCGACGACTTCAGGAGCCGCGCCGTGCCGACGGCCGCGAGGAACCCCAGCACGTAGAGGCCCAGGAGCGCGGCCGCGCGCGTGCCGAGGAACGGCCCCAGGAGCGGCTTCTCCGTCAGAAACGCCGCGATGACGAGCGTGTAGATGGGCAGGCGCGCCGAGCACGTCATGAACGGCGCGATCAGGATCGTCGCGAGACGATCCCGTTTGTCCTCGATGGTGCGCGTCGCGAGCACCGCGGGAACCGCGCACGCGTAGGCCGCGAGGAGCGGGATGAACGACTTTCCCTGCAGCCCGACCTTGGCCATCGTGCGGTCGGCGATGAGCGCGGCCCGCGCGAGGTAGCCGGAATCCTCGAGGATTCCGATGAAGAGGAAGAGGAACAGGACCTGCGGCAGGAAGACGACGACTGCTCCCACTCCGGACCAGATGCCGTCGACGAGGAGGTCGCGCAGCAGGCTCGAGGGAAGGTGCGCCGCGAGCCAGCCGCCGGCGCCCTCGATGGCGCCGGACACCACGTCCATGAGGGGCTTGGCGAACGTGAAGAAGCCCGGGAAGGCCCAGAGGC
>CAZXSG010000434.1:0-4661 GCA_964643185.1 uncultured Holophagales bacterium | reverse complement strand
GCTTGCCCGTGGGCGCGGGGCAGTAGGCGCAGGTGGTCATTTGCGCCGAAAGTTAGCACTTCGGTCCGGTCTGGGTCCCGGTCTTGGTCCCGACTTGGAAGCTCGCGCCGGCATGAGCGCGATGGGCTCATCGGTACCATCGCGGAAGATTCCAGAATCGCGCCCGCGGCGCGCCTCATTCCTCCGAGCGCGCCCGGCGGACCGCGGACTCGAGGTCGGGCAAGAGGTCCGGCGCGTTGGTCGAAAGGAGCGACCGGCAAGCGTCGACATCGATGCCGCTCTTGATCAGCTCGATGACGTCCGTACGGTCCTTGTGCCGCGGCGCCCGCAGCTTCATGTACACCAGCCGGGGGACATCCAGGGGCGACCCGGGCTCCCCGTCCAGGGCCGCCGCGAGGAAGGCCTCGCCGGGACGAGGTATGACGATCTCGATCGCGATGCCGCGCACCTGAAACGGCACGCCCGCTCGCAGGGTCACAAGTCCGTTGGCATGGTGCTCGAACGCCTCGTCCCCGACGAGGAAGTCGACGTCGCTCGTCGCCCTGGGAAGCCGTTCGCGCCGACGGCGAGCCCCCCCACCAGCACGTGCCTCACCCCGGCGGTTCGGAGCGCCTGGGAGGCGATCTCCATAGCATCCAGAACCTCTCGCGCGACGACGCCACGAAGCAATGAAGGATCAGGGGCGTTCACGCGGACCCGCTGAGCCGGAGAAATCGACAGTTGAGACCTCGCGAGCACCGCCCCAGTATCCGCCAAGGGATCGCTCGCGTCTCCCCCGAAGCCATCAGGCCCCCTCGATGCGCCGGATCCTGAGGATCGGACCATCCGCCGCGGACGCATCTCGCAGGTCGATATCCGCGAAGATCGCCCAGACGTTGTCCCCCTCGGGATCGAGCAGCGTCTGCGTGACCTCCCACCGCCGCGGTTCCGTGGACCTGAGGTTCGTGAGGTGGTGCGATCGGGCCTCGGGACCGACGACGATCTCCGCGTGCTCGGCGAAAAACGGCGTGAGCGCCGCCTCGAACCGCGCGGCGTCCCAGAGATCCTCCGCGTCGGGATAGACGTTCCCGGCGGCCTCCTCCCAGTCCTTCCGCGCGAGCGCCCGTACGAGGAGCTGCATCTCCGCGCGCACGCGCGCCGCGAAAACTTTTGGACGCGCAAGCAGCTCCGTGAGCCACGCCGACTCTTTGCGCACCTCGGGATGCACCACCTTCGCGAGGATCTCCTCGGGATGCCGGAGGCTCTCCCACTCCTCGAGCAGGCTCGCGTCCGTCTCCCCCACCAGCGACCGGAAATACCCGAGCGCGTCCCACACACCCTCGGTCTTGGCGGCCTCGGGCACTGTCTGGTCCAGCGTCTTGTAGAGCTGTGACAGATACCGCAGCAGCACGCCCTCGCTGCGCTCGAGTCCATACCCCTTCACGTAGTCCGAGAAGCCCGCGAACGTCTCCAGCATCTCGCGCCCGATGGACTTGGGGCTCACGTCGGACCCGGCCGTCCACGGGTGCGCCTCACGAAACTCGTTGAAGACGCCGTACAGGAAGTCGGCCAGCGGCTTCGGATGCGTGACCTCCTCGAGGCGCTCCATGCGCTCCTCGTAGGGCACGCCCTGCTCCTTCAGCTCGGCCACAAGCCGGCCCTTCACCTTGTCGGCCTGCTTCCTCAGGATGATCACCGGATCCTCGAGGATCGCCTCCACGATCGTCACCACGTCGTGCGCGTACGTGGGCGAATCGATCTCGAGGCGCTCGAGGGCCGCGACCACGAACAGCGACAGGGCCTGATGCAGAGAGAAATCGAGCTGCAGGTCCCGCGCGACGATCACGCGCCGGGGCGACCCCCCACCGAGCCCCACGATGCCGGCCCGATACAGAGACCGCACGAGCAGCGCCGCGTGCTTCACGAGCCGCGCCTTCGTCGCGTCGTCCTCGTGGCACCGCGCGATCAGGTCCCGCAGTGAAGCGAAGTTCCGAACGCCGGCGTCCGCTGAGGAATCCCTCTGAAGGAGGTCCAGCGCCATTCCGTGCGTGAGCTGGAAGCGCGACTTGAGCGTCTCCGGCGGCCGCGTGATGAGCTTCTGAAGCGTCTCCATCGTCCACGAGACCTCGCCCTTCGGCGGTCCCTTGAACGTGCGCCCGCTCTTCTTCCCTGAAGCGCTTTCCTTCTTCTCGGCCTGGCGCTTGTCGATGATGTGCTCGGGCGCCTGCGCCACCACACTCCCGCGCGTGTCGAAGCCGCGCCGCCCCGCGCGTCCGGCGATCTGCTTGAAGTCGCGCACCGAGAGGAGTCCTACCTTCGTGCCGTCGAACTTCGCGAGCTTCGTGAAGAGCACCGTGCGAATCGGAATGTTCACGCCCACACCCAGCGTGTCCGTTCCACAGATCACGTGCAGAAGCCCCTTCTGCGCGAGCTGCTCCACGAGCAGACGGTACTTCGGCAGCAGCCCCGCGTGGTGCACCCCGACGCCGAACGACAGGAACCGCTTGAACTCCTTGCCGTAGGGCGTCGTGAGGCGGCGCGTGCTCACGATCGCGCGAATCTCCTCGCGCTCTTCCTTGCTGCCGATCTTCACGCTCGTGAGCGACTGTGCAAGCTCGGCGCATTCGCGCTGCGTGAAGCTGACGACGTAGATCGGGCTCTTCTTCTCCGCCAGGAGCTCCTCGATCGTCTCGTGGAGCGGCATCTCGCGGTACTCGTAGTCGAGCGGCACGGGACGGTCTTCCGACGTGACGATCGCCACCTCGCGGTTCGTATCCCGCTTCAGGCGTTCGGCAATCGCCGTGGTGTCGCCGAGCGTCGCGGACATCAGCAGGAACTGCGTGTCGGGCAGCACGAGCAACGGCACCTGCCAGGCCACGCCGCGTTCCTTGTCGGCGTAGTAGTGGAACTCGTCCATCACCACGTACGGCGCGGCCAGGTCCGCACCGCGACGGAGCGCCATGTTCGAGAGCACCTCGGCCGTGCAGCAGAGGACGCCGGCCTCGGAGTTGATGCTCGCGTCCCCCGTGAGCATTCCTACGTTCTCGGGACCGAAAAGCCCGCAGAGCGCGAAGAACTTCTCGCTCGCGAGGGCCTTGATGGGGCTCGTGTAGTACGAGACGCGCCGCTCGCAGAACGCCTTGAAGTGCATCCCCAGCGCCACGAGCGACTTCCCCGAGCCCGTCGGCGTCCCCAGGATCACGTGCTTCCCCGCCATGATCTCGAGGAGAGCCTCCTCCTGCGCCGGGTAGAGCGTGAGGCCCGTGCCCGAAACCCAGTCGAGGAAGAGGCCCAGGATCTCGTCGGGATCTTCGGTGCCGCCCTCGGGAGCACGGGCCGCGAGCGGCGTGACTGGAATGACATCGACCATCGCGGGCATTGTCCACGATGCTCGCCGGCTTACTCGAGTGCTAGGCTTCGTTCGAAAATGCGCATCACGCCGAGGGTCCTTCCTGATGACGCGGCCCGGGGTCTCGACCCGGCGGATGAGCGCGCTGATTCCGGAGCGATTCGATCCCCTGCGGAACGGCGAGAGCAGCGTGCGAAGGCGCTGGTCCGGGCCATCGAGCTGTTCGAGGGCAACGACGCGGCGGCGGAGATCAAGCGCCTCAAGCAGCAGGACGAAGGGTTCTGAGCCGGTGAGACTCCCTCCGAACCCGTCGTGGAACATCCGCCAGGTCCAGCGGGCCGACTCCAAGCTGCTCGGCTACTACGCGCTCGTGTCGCTCCTCGCGGGGCCGGCGTTTCCCGTGCTCCTCCTCGTCCTCTACTTCCGCTACCACACCCTGCGGTACCGCTTCGACGACGAGGGCATCTCCATGGGCTGGGGAATCCTCTTCAAGCGCGAGATCCACCTCACGTATGCGCGCATCCAGGACATCCACCTCGTGAGCAACATCGTCGAGCGCTTCTTCGGCCTCGCCCGCATCCAGATCCAGACGGCCAGCGGGCAGTCCGAGGCGCAGATGACGCTGGAAGGCATCCTCGAGTTCGAGGCCGTGCGCGACCACCTCTACACCAAGCTCCGCGGCGCCTCGAAGGCAGCGTCCCCGGCCACCGGAGCCGCCCCGATCGACGCGCTCGCGGATGAGGTGCGCGCCGTCAGCGCCGAGCTGCGGGCGCTCAGAGAAGCGTTGGGGCAGAAGCGTGGGTAGCCTCAAGGAGACCGTCCTCGGCGCGCTTCGCATTCCCCTCGCGCCCCACATTCCGCCCGGGGAGGCGGCCACCGCCGAGGTTCTGCGGGCCGGAACGGGCTTCCTCGTCTACCGGCGGCTCGGCTGGGCGTTCGGACAGCTCGTCACGGTTCTCGGCGTGGGCGCTGGCATCGTCGCGATCGAGATGGCGGCGCGCGCCGGCGAGGCGCCGGGGTTTCCGTTCCGTGCTCTGCAGCTCGGCCTCGCCGCCTTCGCCGTGGCGCAGTCCCTGATCTCGTTCCTGATCATCCAGTGGGACTACGAGTGCCGCTTCTATGTACTCACCGGCCGCTGCCTGAGGATCCAGGAGGGCATCCTCTCGTTCCGCGAGCAGACGTTCACGATCGCCAACATCCAGGACATCGACGTGCGCCAGAACCCGATCCAGCGGATCTTCGGCATCGCCGACGTCGTGGTGAGCACCGCGGGCGGCGGAGGCGGCGCCGGCCCGTCGCACCGCCCCGGCGCCCAGATGCACGTGGGCTCGCT
>CAZXSG010000433.1:0-4666 GCA_964643185.1 uncultured Holophagales bacterium | reverse complement strand
TGCTGGCTAGCTGTGCGGCCATCTCTTGCTTTGACGCCGTACTCCGATGTGCGATGAAATGCCGGATCGCACGAGCGGTATCGATTAGCCTCTCGTCCTCCGGCGAGAGTGACGCTATTCGCGTCCTATGGGGGGCTGCCAGCCATTGGGCGGCCTTGTCCTTGAGGGCTTTGCAGCTGGGGAGCGATATGTTTTGGGCCTCGCGGTCCGTCAGAGCCACAAGGGTATTGAGCGACAGGTGCTTGCCGAGGGGCAGGCGAATGGCCGCCGATACGACCGGCCCAAACTTGGACTCGGCAGACGTTACGAGACGTGACTTAAGATCCTTTCGAAAGACTGTGGAATCACGATTCAGGTATGCGAGGATGAGGTCCGACAGGAATCCCTCAAAGGCGACGTAGAGGCTGAGGAAGGACGTTTCCGATAGGCGATTCATGTCTTGAGAACTGGACGTCATCCCTGCTATGGCTCCGCCGACGCGCGTGACATGCTGGCTGATCGCGTCAGCCTCTTTGATGAAGCGGGACCGGACGTCTTGAGGGTTTACTTTTCGCATAAAGAAGCCTCCCGCTGCCTAACCCACGCTTCACCGGCGAGCGAAGCAAGTCCGGTGCAAGCGGTCGTTAGGCGCCTACGGGTTCTGCGCGTATTCCTCGTCGATTTCATTCGCCGTGTGCCGTAGTTGCTCCAGGGACTTGACGCAAAAGAACGCAAAGATGCGAGCGGATTTATCGTTCAACTGGGACGACGGGTCGTCGCGAAGAAACCGTCGCAGTTCTTCGAGGGGCCACCGAACCTCCGCGATCTCGTAGGTGATGGTGTCGTAGGCGGCAATCAGCCCCCGATCGCCCAGGGCCTTCTCGAATGACTCTACAATCTCGAGGATGTGATCGACATGAACGGCGCCGAACTCATGGAGATCGGGGCGATGTATTCCTTCGTAGACTTTCTCGAAGTAGTAACTGAGTGCGTCGGGAAAGATCGCAGCCAAATTCACGTTACGAAATGCCTCCCTATGGCGCCTCTCGTCTTCGCGGAGGGTCGCGATGAAGCGCTCAAGAACAGTGTAGACCGTAGTTTGTTGAGTTGCGAGCAGGTCGCGAACGTTCGCGGATGAGAATCGTGGCGGTCGCCCATCTGCGTAGGTCGTCATAAGGCCGAATCCAGATTCGGTTAGACTCATCTGGATCAGAAAGATAAAAGCCTTGCCGTAGCGGCTCGTAGGGTGCCCAACAGCATCGTTACGGACCTCACGTACCTGTGTAAGGAGTGGGTCCCGCTGATACGGGATCTTTAGCGCGGTAGCCAGGTTCTGAACGGCGTCCTGCTGTAGGTAGAGAGCTTGTAGGACACCGTACACGGTCAGGTATCGCTTGCCCATCGGAAGCGATTGCGTCTCTTCGCGGTATGCGGTTAGTGCCATCTCGGTGTCGCCGATGGCATCCAAGCAACTGCATAGCATGTGCCAGTCACGGCGATCGCGCATGAGTACGCTCTGCGCTCGTGGAGCGTTAATCAGATCGCGGAGATCGCTGAGGGTCTGTTGGATATCTGGCATCTAGTAGTAGTCGCCTAACCCTGGATTAGGCTTCCCAACCCGAGGAGGCGAAGGGCGAGATGGTGCCCGAGGGTGCTTCGTTCGAAGGACATTGCAGCCTTTCTCGCGGACTATCTGCCGCCGATCCTACGCGGTGACTCCTTACGCTGCAATGGGGAGACGGCTATCTACTCGCGAGGTGAGGGACAACTCGCTCGCGCCAACCGGAAGGAGCCCCCCGCAGGATCGTGACAGCGCTTACCGGGACTCGCTTCTACCCTGCCCCCATGCGTATCGCCCCCAGCATCCGGACTCTCCTCGCCGCGTCCGCACTCCTTGCGGCTCCCCTGCTCGGCCCCACCGCCCTCGCGCAGCCCGGCCCGCCCCCGGAGCTCCAGAAAGCGCAGGCGCTCATCCAGGCCAAGGACTTCGACAGCGCCATCGCCCTCCTCGAAGACTTCGCCGCGAAGAACCCCAAGCGCCCCCGAGCCCTCACGCTCCTCGCGAGCGCGTACGAGCAGAAGGGCGACCTCGAGAAGGCGTCGGCCGCCTACACGAAGCTCGCCGAAACGCCGGCCCAGCGGGCGCAGGCGTGGTACGGCCTCGCCACCGTGAACGCCCGCCGGAAGGCGAACGACGAGGCCTTCAAGTACCTCCGCATGGTCCGCGGCACCGGCTCCTGGGACATGGACCAGCTCCTCACCAACGACCACCTCGCCGAGCTGCGCAAGGACGCTCGCTTCCAGGCCCTCATGCCCAAGCCCGCGGACTTCGAGAAGCCGTTCGTCGAGAACGTCAAGGTGCTCCGTGAAATCCGCGGCGGATCCAAGGGATCGCAGTTCGGCTGGATCGCCCGCCGCATCGGAGACGTCGACCGCGACGGCGCGCAGGACTTCACCACCTCGGCGCCCACGTACACCGTAGACGGCAGTCCCGCCGGCCGCGTCTACGTCTACTCGGGAAAGACCGGCGCTCTGCTGTGGATGAAGACCGGGGCGAAGAACGAGCAGCTCGGCATCGGCCTCCACGCGGCTGGAGACGTCAATGCCGACGGTGTGCCCGACGTCGTCGCCGGGGCGCCGGGCGCCGGTTTCGCCTACGTGTTCTCCGGCAAAGACGGCGCAGAGATTCTCAAGCTCGGCACGGGCGACCCCAAGGAATCCTTCGGCGCGCACACCGCCACCGCCGGAGACCTCGACGCCGACGGCCACGCCGACCTCGCCATCGGCGCGCCGGGCGCAAGCGGCGGCGCGGGCCGCGCGTACGTCTACTCCGGCAAGAGCGGTGCGCTCCTCCAGACGCTCAGCGGCGACAGCCCCGGTGACGGGTTCGGAAGCACCGTGGGCGGAAGCCTCAACGGCAAGTCGCCGCTCCTCCTGGTGGGCGCCCCGGGTGCCGGGCCGAAGAAGGCCGGGCGCGTCTACGCCTACACGGGTCTCACGGGCAAGCCCAAGTGGACTTTCGAGGCCGACGAAACCGGCTCGGCGCTCGGCGCCATGTTCATCTCCATCGTGGGCGACACAGACAAGGACGGCGTCGAAGACGTCTACGCGTCAGACTTCCCCAACACCGCCAAGGGGGCGAGCACCGGCCGCGCCTACGTGTACTCGGGAGCGACCGGCAAGGTGCTCCTCACGCTCACGGGCGAGAAGGCCGGCGACGGGTTCGGCATCGGCGTTGCCGACGCGGGCGACCTCGACGGCGACGGCCACGCCGACCTCGTGGTGGGCGCGTGGCAGAGCGCCAGCGCCGCGCCGTCGGGCGGCAAGGTCACGCTCCATTCCGGCAAGGACGGCCGCATCCTCAAGGCCATCACGTGCCGCATCCCTGGCGACACGTTCGGGTTCGACACCACCAACCTCGGCGACGTGGACGCCGACGGCACCATCGACCTCCTCCTGACGTCCGCGTGGAGCAGCGTGGACGGGTTCCAGTCGGGCCGGGTCTTCGTGGTGTCTTCGGGGATCCGGGGGTCGAAATCTACTCCTCAACGATGAGGCATTGCCCCGGTCGAGCGGACGCCAGCGCGCCAAGGATTCCCGGAACGAGAGGATTGATATCGACGAGCCGGTTGGTTCGAGCCACGATCGCCATGCTCATCTGTCGCCCGTCGACTTCACATCGAAGTGCCGCCGCATGCCGCCAAGGAGCAGCAATTCGAGAGCTGCAAGCACCGAGAAAAGGACAGCGAAGCCCTGAAGTGAAACAAGTGGCAGGTTGATCGCAAGGATTGCTGTCCAGACTGACATCGATGCACACCAGGCGGCACGGTGGCCTCGCGCTAGGCGTACTGACTCGCGGGCCGCCATGAGGCCAGTCGCAATCAGCAGCACGCCGAGCAGGACCAGCGAGTAGTAGTTGAAGCTATAGACAAACTGCTGCTGACGCCCGCGATCGATCGACACCATAGCGACTGCAACTACGTGAGCAAGACCAAGCGTGCCAATGAGTGCGCCGGCGAAATAGCCGTAGGCTGATATGAGCAAGCGAATTGTCGGAAGGGGAACGCGCCTAAGGCGAACGGTAGCGATGACCGTCACTGCGATGGCTCCGCCAAAAGGAACAAGATCGAGCAGCAGAGCGAAGGGCAGTAGCTCTCTTGTAGGCGGCAAGCGCTGCGCTGCTGCCGTTGCAATGGCCGTCAGCACAAACACTGCGAGTACTGACCCGACCTTCAAATCCATGAAGCAATCACGTACGTCCCGAACAACAAGCCCTTGCGTTGGCGAACGCTGCCCAACCCACGGCGTCAGCAGCGAGCGCAGCGAGTCCGCGGCATGCCGGGGTTAGACGGACGGCTTTACGCACGCCGGCCTCTAATGGCCCACCAGAGGGCGCGGAAGGCGACGATTACGACGGTCCAGGATGCGGCAGCGAGAAGGGCAGCCTGCCCGGGAGTGAAGGGGAGGCTGGGATCGGAGGACCTCACGATGAACGCGATCCAGGAGACAGTGGCAGCGCCGATCAGAATCACAGCCGACCACGCCGACACTTCGAGGCGCTCAGAACTCCGGCCGCCGCCACCGAAGTAGTGAATCAGGAAGGCGAGCCCTCCGAGAAGGAAGAACGCAACTGGTACGGCGAAAAGCGAACTCGGGCGGGCCGCCCCGGTGAGAACGTGGCATCCTT
>CAZXSG010000432.1:0-4677 GCA_964643185.1 uncultured Holophagales bacterium | reverse complement strand
GCGGCCGGATCGCGCGCGCCGGCGCGCACGGGGCGACCGCCCGGGTCGCTCCGGAGGCGTTCCGCCGCCGCGGTGCCGAGGTGGTCGTGATCGGCGACGCGCCCGACGGCCGCAACATCAACGCCGGCGTCGGCCCGACCCACCCCGAGGCCCTCCAGCGGCTGGTCGTGGAGCAGGGCTGCGAGCCCGGCCTCCCGTTCCACGGCGACCGCGCCCGGCCCCGGGCCCGCGACCCCCTCAGGAAAACCACAGGCCTCCTGGCGGCTCGGCGCGCTGGCCATTGGCACGTCCACCCGGGATCCCATCCTGCAGTCCACCGACCCCCTGCAGGAGGAATGGGGCCGGCTGGGATTCGGGTATCGCGAAGGCGATGGCGCGAAGATCGGCAGGCTGGTCGTGCCCGCGCAGGCACAGTCTCAGGGCCTCACCACGCGGCCGTCGCTCTTCGCTCAGCAGGGCTATACCTGGCAGCTCGACGCGGGCCTCAGGCTCGAGGTCTCAAAGACCGGCACCGGAAGCATTGGAGGCACTGGCGCCCCGCAGCACGAAGCCGAGACCTTCCAGAACGTCTACGGCCTCGGAGACGAGATCAAGGACCTCTATCGCCAGCGGTCGGGCCTCAACACGACCTTCACCCACGGCCCCGACGCGCGGCCCGTCTCGAAAGATGGTCAGGCCGTGAAGTACGACGCCGAAGGGCATCGGATCGAGGATCAGAGGGCCTTCTACGAATGGTCGTGGCGGGGCGAGCTCCTCGCCGTCGCCCTGAAACCCGCCGGTGGCACCGTGCCGGCTTCTCCGTCCGCCGGCATGAAGGTCGTCTTCACGTACGACGCGGGAGGCCGTCTTCTCGCCCGGGAGGAGCTGTCGCCCATTCCCCCCGGAGGCACCGGCGACTCCGACCGCACGCTTCTCGAGAAGCGCCGATACCTGTGGGAAGGCAGCCGTCTCCTCGCCGAGGCCGGTTACGGCCCCGACCTCGTCACAGGAGAGCCCGGCGTTCTCCGATGGAGGAAGAGCTACGTCCCGGGCACGTCGACAGACGATGCCGTTCAGGTGCTGGCCGAAACGCTTTCGCCAGTGCCGCAACAGAGCCTCCTGGCGTTCGTGAGAGACGAGCAGGGCAGTGTGACCGGGCTCATCGAGGAGCGGACGGGGAGCGGCGCTCCTCTTCTCCTCAGGACCTTCTACGACCCGTGGGGGAGAGCGAAGACCGAGTCCGGGCCCGAGGTTCTCGAGACCCGCTGGGATCCGCTCCTCGTGACGCTCGGCGGCACCTCGCAGACCCCGTCGATTGGGAGCACCCCCGGTGGGCTCAACGTCGTACTGACGAGCCCGCCCGACGTAGGCACGCTCGCAAGCGGACTCGTTCTCGAAAAGCTCACCAGCGGCGTGTGGCAGTCCATTCCGTCCGCGAGCGTCGTGTTCGGAACGAAAGCCGACAGCCCCGAGACGGTGCTGCTGATGCCGGCCGCCAGCCTCGTCTCAGGGGAGAGCTACCGGCTCCGCATCACGGCACAGCTGAGGGACGCGACCGGCCGAGCGGCCAGCGCTCTCACCGAGATCCTCGCCGTCACGCCGGCTACGGGACCGCCCATCGGTTTTGACAGGCTCTTCCCACTTCAGTACGACAGTGCCCGAGCAGCGGCGGACGAGGGAGGCGGACAGGTCCCTGGAGGGCAGAACCTCCTCTTCACTGGCGCGTGGACGGATCCGGTCACCGGCCTTGCGTATCACCGGGCCCGCTGGTGGGACGGTGAGAGCGCGGCATGGCTGAGCCAGGACCCGGAGGGCGATGCCGATTCCCCGAACCTCTACGCGTTCGCGGGCCTGAGACCCGACAGCCACATCGACCCGACCGGCCGGATCGCATTCGTGCCCATTCTCTTCCTGATGGTCGGGGCCGCAGAGTTTTCCGTTGACCTGGCGACGGCGGCCGTCGACGCCTATGGGGCGTATCACGAACACCGGGCCACGGGGCGGATCAGCACCGACACGATGGCGGAGCTCGCAACGGATGGCATCGCGGTGTTGCCCTACGTCAGCGGTGCAGCGGCGAAGGTGTTCAAGAAGCCCATCAAGAAGTGGCTCGACGAAGGTGCGGAGGCGGTCGGTAGGCTGACCCGTGCCTTCCGCCATGGCGACGACGCGGCCGACGCAGCGCGCCTCGCCAAGGTGCCGGACGGCGCAACCGCAGCTCGGCAGAACTTGAACGGCGCCGAGGGCGTCGTTGATGTCGAACGGGCCGGTGCCAAGCAGGCCGCCAAGGCGGAGAAAGAAACGGCCGACCAGGCGGCGCGAAAGGCCCCGAGCCTCACGGACGATGCGGCGCAGGGCGCCAAGCTGAGCGATGAAACCGGCGCCTGTCCGATCTCGTTCGGCACGAAGGCCACGGCTGAAGTCGCAGCAAGGATGATGAGCTTCACGGCGGGCACGCTCGTGTCGACCGAGGATGGGCTCAGACCCATCGAGGAGGTCGACACCGGGGATCTCGTCTGGGCCGCCGATGAGGAGTACGGCCGGTCGCTCAAGCTGAGGCAGGTCAACGCGAAGTACGTCCACGTCGACGACGAACTGCTCATCCTGAATGTCGGCGCGGAGCGCATCGAGACGACGCCCGAGCATCCCTTCTTCGTCGAGGGCCGGGGCTGGGTGCGAGCGGGTGAGATCGGCGTCGGCGACAAACTGCGGATGGCGTCCGGCGGAGCGCTCCCCGTCCAGGGGATCGAGCGCGAGATTGGGGAGTTCGGGCTCTTCAACTTTGAGGTCGATGCCGATCACTCCTATTTCGTCGGTCAGAACGCCCTCTTGGTACATAACCAGGGGTGCGTAGACCTCGCCGAAGACGGCCTTCGCATCATGACGCCTAGTGAAGTGCACAGCCAGATGGGCTCGGAACGGCACCATTCGGTGTTCAAGATGCTCTTGCGAGCCTTCGACAAGGCTGGTGTTGCCAATGCCACTACCGCGACGGGGAGGATGCGCCCGCAACGCCTTGTCAACCTATCGACAGACGCTCACCGAGAGCTTCATGAGATCTGGGACACTCTCTATCCGAAGCTAGCGAGAGGGCAGGGTGCTTCTAGCCGAATAGCGGAGTTGATCGAGAAAGGGAAGATCAAGCCTAGTACGATTCTCGATCGTCTCGCGAGGGTTTCAAGTAAGACTCTGGCGGCGTATCCGGAAGAGCTCTTGAAGGTACGGCTGATGATCAAAGGTATGCGAAAGCGAATCGGGAGCTAGACTAGAGTGCCCATAGCGTTGACCTTCTGGTTTCAAAAAAGAGTGTCTGGAGCCATCGCCCGGCGACTCGAAGCCTTGGCTGTCGTGGACGAGAACGAGGTGACTGTCCTCGAGGCCGACGTTGTTCCATGGAGAGACGCTGTTGACTCGCTAGCGGCGAACAAGAGCCTCTGGGGCACACTGAAGAGTATCGACTTCCGCGAAACGAGTTTCGCCGGTTGGAATGATGAGGGGCTGGTAGGAGCGGTTCTGGGACCTGATGATCTTCAACGGGCTGCAAATCAGGCTCGCGACTATCGCCCGAGCCTTCCGGCTCCATGCATGGGGTACTTGCCTGAAGGGACGGATATTCAAGTCCTGTCGAAGCCGTGCGGGCATGTCGCGGGCGTGGGGCAAGAGACTATTTTCTCGGCATCTCTGGCGGGCTACCTATCGCGAGTTGGTGCGACCCGCCATGTCGGTGCCGTAGTGTACCGCGGCAAGGTGCTCGAGGGTTGGTGCAGGCTCGGGATTCCAGCATGGTCTCGTGTGCTTGACGAGATCTGTACGGAGCACCCGAGTCCTTGTACACGGTGTGGGTCGCTACTAACAACGGGGATCGGAATGTGGATAGCTCGAGTTGACGCGAAGCACTCGGCTTCCGTTTCTCGAGACGAGCTCTCGTACGGACACTTGGGGTCAGCCCACCGGGTCTTGTTAGATCAGAATACGACGCGTGTCGTAGCGGCCAACTTCGGCAGCGGACTCGCGCTCTCTCCGATCTATATGCCGGGATCGCCGAGAGCGTGCTTCGTGATTGACGTCATGGAGTACATTTCAATGAAACCGATCCCCGCGCAATGGATCGGGTGGCGTAAGCGCAATGGTGTGTAGACTGTAGACTGTAGACTGTAGACCGGCAATGGTGTAGACCGACAATGGGCTTCCGGAGGGCTTGTAGGCCGGCAATGTGTAGACCGGCAATGGGTTTCCGGAGGGCTGTAGACCGGCAATGGGCTTCCGGAGGGCCTGGAACCACGGGAGAACGGGGCCCGGCGGGCACCAGCGCGCGGGGCTCCGCCGCCTCCCTCGTTCCAGGAAAGTCGGACTTGGCTGCGCCGGTCGGGTGCCGCGAGGTGGAGCCCGTCTTCGGGCTCCGAGGTTTACGCGGCCCTGCGTCGGAACACGGGGAGTCCGGGAGCGAGGAACTCCACCTCGTGTTCCGGGAACGGAACGGCCTGGCCGGGTTTGCCGCGCGGTGGCGGGACTGCGGCGAGGTGGGCGGGCGGGAGACGCAGGAACACCTCAGCCGGGGTCGCGCCCTTCAGCCCCGAATGCGGCCGGAGGAATGAATAGTGGAGGAGCGCGAGTTGAACGTCTCGCTCCAGATCTCGGACGACGAGCCGCCGGAACAGAGCGTGATGAAAGAGGCGGCTCTTGAGCGACCTCCAGAAT
>CAZXSG010000431.1:0-4680 GCA_964643185.1 uncultured Holophagales bacterium | reverse complement strand
TGATCACCGGCACGTCGATCGAGGGCGGGTCCTCGAGCGACTTCGCCGTCTACTGCTACGCCGGGAACGGCCAGCTCCTCTGGAGCGATCCGCTCGGGGCGAACGCCTACGACGGTGTCTTCTGGGTCGCGATCTCCGCGGACGGCGCCTGGGCCGCCGCTGGGGGCTCGTACCAGCAGAGCGGCAGCGGCTTCCTCCGGATCTACTCGGTCGACGGAGGTGCCTCCTCGCGGCAGGAGTTCACGACCTCGGGGCGGGTGAACGAGGTCGAGATGAGCGCCGACGGGTCCTCCGTCGTCGCGGTCTTCGAGGACACCGTGGCTCTCTACACCCGCTCGGGGAGCGCGTACACGCTCTCGGCGTCACAGTCTTTCGCGGGTGCCTACGCCCGCACCTGCGCGATCTCGGCGGACGGCACGTGGATCGTGGCGGGCGGGAACCAGGACGACGCTGCGGCTTCGAGGTCGCGGCGGCCCGGCGGTCCGCGACGGACGTTCAGCTCCGGGACGGGCTTCGTGAAGGTGTTCCTCAGCCAGGGCGGCGGCCTGGACGTGGCGAGCGCGTGGAACCCCACGGCGGGCGTCCTCCGCGTGGTGATGACGGGCGCCTTCGTCGCGAACGCGAACGAGGACGGCAGCGTGCAGCTCTATTTCCGGGTGATGGGCCCGGTGTACACGCTGGGCTGGACGTTCTGGCCGTCCGTGCCCGTGAGCTACATCTACGCGCTCGCGATCGGACAGACGAGCGACGCCGTCTACGTTGCGGCGGGCGGCAACGTGCCGTCCACGAGCTCGGGCCCGTCGACCGGGCTCCTCTTCATGATCCAGAGCCTGCCGAACGGAGCGGGCTTCACGCCCACCCAGCTCTGGAGCCAGCCTCTCGCGTACGCCCCGAACCCCGCGACGAACATGGATGCCGCGGTGCAGTACGTGACGGCCGGCGTGGGCGAGCCGCATGCGGGCAGCGAGACGCCGGGCGCGTTCTACCTGTTCGGCGCGGGCTCCGGGGTGTCTCCGTGGGGCAGTCCCTTCGAGACGCCGATCATGAACTGGGCCATGGCGATCAACGCCGCGGGGACGGCGATCTTCGGCGGCAGCGACGATGGCTTCGTCTACTACTGGGGGGGTCCGGCGTAAGCGCAGATTTCTTCAGCCCTCCGGGCCCGGAAACGCCTCCGGCGCGCTGTATTTCGTTCAGCTCAAGCGACGGAGGACGGCAAGGAGACCCCAGAGCCCGGGCTCCTCGTCGGCCTCCACGAGCGTCGAGGCGGTCCGCGGGTCGACGGGTGCCGGCAGAGGGCTCGTCGACGAGGTCACGGGATCCCAGCTCGTGTAGCGGCTCTCGAGCACCGTGCGGAGCTTCTCGGCGAGCGCGATCTCGTTCTCCGGTAGAGCGCCGGGGCCGGGCCGCGCGAGGTCCAGCCGCACGTTCTCGACGAGCTCTTCCTCGAGCCGGCGCAAGGCCGGATCCGAAGCCGAAGGCTCGACCTCGAGGACGAGGAGCATCGCGAGCCGCGGCCCGCGCGGGATCTCGTCGAGCCGCCCCGCGAAGAGTCTCAGGAGCCGCGGCGTCGCCACGTCCAGGGCGCTCTGCGAGACCAGCTCGACGGCGCTCCAGGCGACGGGGCGTTCTTCCTCGAGGAGGAGGTCCAGAGCCTGGAGGAGAACCTCCGGCGACTTCCCGGCCGCGCCCGCGAGGAGCGGCCGCGGTCCGGCGACGCTCTCCCACAGCGCGAGGAGCTTTCGCCTCAGAAACCGCTCGGGCTCGACGAGGGCCCGCGAGGGGACGGACGCCGGAAGGGGCTCGCCCGCAGAGACGCGTGCGGCGATGCGCGCGAAGGCGGCCTCCCGGACTTCCAGCGCCGGATCGGTCAGCGTCGCGTCGGCGGCGCGCTTCAGGACCTCGGGGGCCGAGGCCGGGAGGCTCTCGACCACCGCGGCCCGCACGGTGGGCACGTCGTTCAGGAGACGGCCGAGGAGCGTCTCGAAGATCTCGTCATCCGAGGCCGTCGCTGCACTCGCCAGGCGGGCGAGAGCACGGCAGGCCGTTTCGCGGACACCCGGGTCGGGGTCACCGGTCGCCAGCACCGTGAGCAGCCAGCGTTCGCCGTAGCCGCCCAGCACGACCGCGAGGTGCCGGCGCGCGCCCGCCGAGGGCTCCACCGCGAGGGTCGTCGCGAGGTCGGGTACGAAGCCCGCGCCTCGCCGCACGCCGAGCGCCCAGGCCGCCCACACGCGCTCGGGTGGATCGCCCTCCTTGAGCAGGGACTCCTTCTCGACCTCGTCGAGACGGGCGACCTCCTCGTAGCGCGAGTAGCGGGCCATGGGCCCATGGTATCGGGTCAGGCCGGGCGGGATCCCCGCTCCAGCTCGCGCAGCCCGTCGAGCGGGCGCCTGTCGGTGCCCATGAGCTTGATGGCCTTGCGGTAGTAGGCCTCGGCCCGCACGGCGTCGCCGCGGGCGCGCAGCAGCTCACCGGCATAGAAGCAGGCGATGCCGCTCTTCGGATCGATGCGAGCGGCTTCCTCGATCTCCGAGAGCGTGGTCGCGCTCGTCATGCGGCCCGCCACGAGAAAGCGGCACCAGGCGGCATCAGCCAGGTACGAGCCGTTCTGCGGGTCGCAGTCGGCCGCGAACTCCAGGAACGAAAGCGCCTGCTGGCTCTTGCCCGACGCGAGGAGGTCCGCGCCCTTACGGTGCTGGGACTCCGGGTCCAGGAGATCGGTCTTGATCGCGAACGCCGAGCCCGATGCCTTCGGCCCGTCGGTGGGCCTACGGCGCGAAGCGCGGAGCGCCTCGCGGGTCTCGTGCTCGGCGAGGCGCCCGTAGGCCCGTGCGGCCGCCGTGAAGAGCGCGGTGGCCTTCTCGGCGGGATCGCCCTGGAGGTCCCACGGGGCCCAGGCGCGGGCGCGGTCGAGGTAGTGCGCGAGGATGGTCTTCTCGTCCGCGTCGTCCACCAGGCCGAGGAGCTCGAACGCGTCGCGGCCCCGGAACCCCTCGTAGGCCCGGAGCACTCCGTCGATCTTCCGGGAGGTCTCGGCAGACGGAGCTCCCGCAGAGGAGCCCGAGGACGCGGGGGCGATCGCCGCGTCCTTCGCCGGAGCCGACGGGGAGGCCCCCGGTCCGAGGTACTCCCTGCGGAGCGACTGGGGCACCTGTGGCGGGGCGTTCCACGCGGGCGCGGGTTTCAGGAAGGGCGCCGGAGGCGTTTCGCGGCCCGGAGGGCTGACCAAAGTCGATGGCGCGGCAGCTGGCGCGACAGGCGCGATCTCGCGCCCGGACTCCGAGCCGTACACCGACTCGCGGCGGAGAGAGGCCGGCACCTGCGGCGGGGCATTCCGCGTGGCGACGGGCGACGTCGACGCCGGCGGCGGCTGAGAAACCACCGGGGGCGCGACCGGCGCGGGCGGCGGAAGCTGATCCGCGGGACACACGGTGCCCACGAGGAAGAGCGCGTACAGAAGGCGCGTCAGCTCCTCGAAGGGCACACCGGTCGCGGTGGCCAGCTCGTCGACGCGCGGGCGTTTCTCGAGGGCCATCACGAGGCGCGCCTGAGCGTCGCTGAGCTTGATGTCGGTGATCGGGAACGCGGCGTCCGGACGGATCGCGATGCGCTGGCCCACGAGCGTTCCCACGGCCGCGTCCACGGCTCCCTGCGGCGCGAACTTCGAGACGCCGGTCAGAATCAGCTGCGAGATGTTCAGCTGGGACGGCGTCTCGGGAACCGTGGAGTCGTCGAGCAGCTTGTACGTGCCCTCCTTCCACGTGAAGCCGTCGAGGAGCCGCCGGGCCAGGTTCTGCTGGAGATAGCGCAGCACCTCTTCGGGCGTGAGGATGCCGCGGGCCACGAGGGCCTCCCCCAGCCGCACGCCGGTGGCGTTGGCCTGCGCGTGCGCGAGCGAGAACGTCTCCTCGCTGATGCGCCCCTGCTTCACGAGGAAGCGGCCGAGCGTCTCGTGGAGGAGGTTCGACCGGCAGTCGTAGGGAACGCCCCCCGAGAACGACACGCGCTTCTGGGTCTGCCGGCGCTCGAACAGCACGACGCAATCCCGCCGGGTCACGGCCAGAGCGGCCAGGAGCACGGCATACGGGGTTTCGGCCAGCGACCCCGAGGTCGACCGCGCGATCTCGCGGAGCTTTTCGGCAGCGGGCAGCATGGCGGCGGGATGATACGGGCAGCGGCTCAGCGCGGTGGCGCTGCGAGGGCAGCGAGGGCCTCGACGCCCACCGGAGGCTCGGCCTGCCACGGGACGCGAAGCACACGCGACGCGAGGCCCAGGAGGACGCGCTCTTCCTGCCGCCGTTCGAGCGCCGCCCGGGCGGCGAGAACGGGGTCGGGCTCCGCGCCCAGGCCCGGAAGACCGCGATTCAGGATCCAGCCCCAGGGCTCGATGCCGGCGCGTCGGAGGTCTTCCTGGAGCGCGGCGGCCTCGCTCACGGGCGTCCGCTCCGGGAGCGTCACGAGCACGACGCGCGCGTAGGCCGGGTCGCGCAGGCGCATGAGCGGCGTCGTGAGGCGCGGCGCGAACGACGGGCTCGCGCCGCGGAGCACCTCGCGGGGGTAGGAGCCCGCGGCATCGAGGAGGAGGAGCGTGTGGCCCGTGGGGGCGGTGTCGAGGATGACGAGGCGCCCGCGGGCCCGGGCCACGACCCGGGAGAACGCGTGGAAGACGGCGACCTC
>CAZXSG010000430.1:0-4688 GCA_964643185.1 uncultured Holophagales bacterium | reverse complement strand
GAGAGAGGCGAGAAAGTCGGGCTGCGATCGCCGACCGGAAGTTCCCGGGCTCCTACTTCAGTCGACGCGGAAGGCACGCTTCGCGAGCGGCCTCGTGCCCTCCAGGATCTCGAGCGTGTACGGGCCGGCCGGCCCCGAGAGCGTGACGGGAAGAGCCAGATAGCCGTAGGAGACCTCGGCAGGGCTCGTGAACGTCTCCCGCGCCCGCTCGGTTCCGGTCCCGTCGCGGAGAATGAGCGTGAAAGCCGCGTTCAGCGCGATGCGGATTCCGTAGAGGTGCACGAACAGGGTCTGGCCAGAGCGCAGAGACGCAGCAGCCGGCGGGTCCAGGGAGAATGAGCTGGCCGGCTGCGCCGAGGCCGAGAGCACCACCCGGGCGATGCGCGCACCGTCGAACCCCGCGTAGTCCATGGGCTTTTCCCAAGGTGTGACGAGGCCGTCCTCGGGCGTCGTGAAGGGATCCGCGAGGCGCCAGGGCGACGGCAGCAGCCAGGTGAAGTGGAGGTGCGGATCGGTGGAAGGACCGCTCGAGCCGACCTCGGCGATCTTCTGTCCGCGCGCCACCCGGTCGCCCCGCGCGACGAGCACCGAGCCCTTGCGCACGTGGAGGTACAACGTTGCCGAGCCATCGGCGTGCAGGAGCGCGACGCCGTTCACATCGGGGCATTCACCGCTGGTGCATCGATCGTCCAAGCCATCGACGGCCTCGGTCACGGTTCCTTCCGCGGCGGCGTAGATGTCGACCCCCTGGTCCATCGCCGTGAAGCCGTTCACGAGAATGTCCGTGCCGTCGTGCTTCGGGTACGTGATGGCGCCGCCGGCGAAGTCGCGCGCCGCGCCGTCGGTGCGGTCCTGGTAGTTCCCCACCCAGCAGTCGTGGTCGATGCGGCAGCCCAAGGGGAAGACGAACGTCGAGCCGTGGGTTCTGTCGATCGCGAACGGTACGAGGAGCCCGTCGCTCGTGCGGTTGTCGTTCCGCACGACATAGGGCCGGAAGCGTCCCTTCGTGGCCGAGACGCGGATTCCGAGGCCGTCGAGGCCCTCCGTCCCGGGGATCAGCGAGGCCAGCGCCTGCTGCGCGGCCGCGGAGGACTGGGCTTCGAGCGAGGCTCTCCCGAGCTCCCGGCCATCGGATGCGATCGCCGTGAACGTGCCGGCGCACGCGCCGCCGGGAAGGCAAAGGAGACCGACGTTGGCACGCGCTCCGAGCGGATCGCTCGACGCCGAGCCGCCGCGGAACGTGGCGACGTCGCCCGCCGAAAGGGTCTCCTCGGGCGCGAAGGACGGCACGGACACGCCGTAGCGGCCGGCCTCCGTCACGTTCGCGGTCTCGCTGAAGAGGGCGACGGGGTTGTCGGAGACCGCCCGCACGAGGAACGCGCCTTTGCCCTCGAGCGCCGGCGGCACCTCGCGCCGAAGTGTTCCGCCAGCGGGAATCGTGAGCGTCTCGCGAGCCACCACGCTGCCCGCCGCCCGGTATTCGAGCGAAACGGACGCGCCGCGATTCAGAGCGCCGTCGCCGAGCGTCAGGGTCGTGGTGTAGCGGCTGCCCGCGGCGCCGCTCCCGGAGACAGCGGGGCCGATCCAGCGCTCAGCGGCCATTGCCGAAAGCGAGTGAGGCGCCGCGGCGAGTCCCACGAGCGACAGGGCCGAGAGGATGATCGAAGTTCGTTTCATGACGTTCTCCTTGGAATGTCCTGCTGAGATTGCGGCGCGGCACCCGCGCTGCGGACCTCCCCAACGTAGGGCGCGGCTCCTGGCGCGACATCGGCCGGGGGTCCCATGCGCGACATGGGACTTCCGGCCCATGCGCGCAGAGCGCACGAGCGCGCAGAATTCCCTCGCCATGACGCCCACCGATCGCCTGCCGCGCGCCGAGGCGCTCTTTCGCGCCGCCGGCATCCTGGCCACCGCATCGCTGGGTCTCGTTGCGATGGAGTCTCTCGAGGCGCCGAAGGACCTGCCCCCCGGCTTCGCCGACTTCGCGCTCATCGTCACGAAGGCCGTCGGCGCGCTCCTCGTCGGTGTGTTCGGCTGGACGTTCCTCGCGCTCACGAAGCGCGGGCCGAGGGCCCGCGTGGACAAGGCGACCGTCGTCCTCGCCGTCTCCCTTTCGGCCCTCGGTCTCTTCCTCTCGACCGACCTCCTGTTCGTGGTGGCCGCCGGCCTCGCCTACGCTCTCCCGAGGCGAGCGGCGTACAAGCTCTTCGGCGTCCAGGTGCTCGGCACGCTCGTCATGTGCGTGCTCCTCCTTCTGAGCGGCGACTTCGTGAGCACGGCCGAGCTGGCCCACTCCTCGAGACCGGTTCAGGTCGCGCTCACCATTCTCGTGGTCCTCACGTTCCAGCTCTTCGCGTTCGCGGCGGGGTCCGTCGCGGCCGACGAAAGGCTCAAGCGCGAGGAGCTCGCGCGACGCACGGCCGAGCTCGCGGGCACGCAGGAGCTTCTCGCGTCGAGCGCGCGCATGGCCGAGCGGCTCGCCATCTCCCGCGAGCTGCACGACACGGTGGGCCACCACCTCACGGTTCTCTCCGTACAGCTCGAGATCGCGAAGAAGACGAGCGAGGGGCGCGCCCTGGAGGCCGCGACGCAGGCGCAGCGCGTGGTGAGGCTGCTGCTCGCCGACGTGCGCGAGACGGTTTCAGGTCTGCGCGAGGCCGAGGCCGTGGACCTCGAGTCGGCCCTCGCGAAGCTCCGCGAGGGATTGCCCGATCTCGACGTCGCGCTGACCGTGTCGGCGCGGGAGCTGCCCCCCGAGACGGCGCACGCACTTTTCCGCGTGGTGCAGGAGGCGCTCACCAACGTCTGCCGGCACGCGGAGGCGCGACACGTATCGGTGTCCGTCGCTGGTGAGGCGGGGAACGTGCGGCTCGCGGTGCACGACGACGGACGCGGCGCAGCGACCTACACGCCGGGAAACGGCCTCACCGGTCTCGCGGAGCGCGTTCGCGCCCTCGGGGGTTCCTTCTCCGCGGGTCCGCTCGAGCCGCGGGGCTTTCGCGTGGAGGCGACGCTTCCGCTCGCCCCCGCAGGTACGGCGTGATCCGCGTGGTCCGCGTTCTGCTCGCCGACGACCAGATGCTCATGCGCCAGGGGCTGCGGGGCCTCCTCGACCTCACCGACGACCTCCGCGTCGTGGCGGAGGCGGCAGACGGCGAGGCGACGCTTCTCGCGGTGAAGGAGCACACGCCCGACGTGCTGCTCCTCGACGTGCGCATGCCGAAGGGTTCGGGGCTCGACGTCCTGGCGGCTCTCGGGCGCGAGAAGGCCCTGCCTCCGACGATCCTCCTCACGACGTTCGACGACGACGAGGCGCTCATGACCGGGCTCCGCGAAGGCGCGCGCGGATTCCTCCTGAAGGACGTCTCTTTCGAGACGCTCACCGACGCCGTGCGCCGCGTCGCGCGCGGGGAGTCTCTGCTTCTCCCGGCCGTGACGGAGCGCGTGAAGCGGAGGCTCGACGGCGAGACGCCGGCTTTCGAATCCTGGAACCAGCCCGACCGTCTTTCTCCCCGCGAGACGGAGGTCCTGAGGCTCATGGCGGGAGGGCTCTCGAACCGCGAGATCGCCGAGGCGCTCGGAACCAGCGAGCGGACCGTGAAGAACCAGGCCTCCGCGGTGCTCGCGAAGCTCGGCGTGAGGGACCGGACGCGCGCCGTCCTCCGCGCGCTGGATCTCGGGCTGATCTGACGGGGAGTCGATTTCGCATTGGTAAAATGTGAGTCGCATCGCAAGGAGCCTGGAAATGGCCGAGCGATCTCTCTTCCGCGGCGCGATCGACGTCCTGGTCAGCCTTCCCCTCTTCGTGACGGCCCCCCTCCATCGGGCGCGCCATCTGCGCTGGGGCGCCACGGACGAGGAGGTTCGGGGCGACATGCCCGGCGACCGACTCGTCCCGGAGGCTTCGTTCAACGCGACGCGCGCGATCACCATCGCCGCGCCCCCGGACCGCGTGTGGCCCTGGATCGTCCAGATGGGCTACCGGCGCGCAGGGTTCTACACGTGGGACCTCCTCGACAACGCGGGCCACGAAAGTGCGGACCGGATCCTCGACGAGTACCAGAGCCCGAAGCCCGGCGACTGGATGCCGATGGCTGGAAGCGTCAACGAGACGACGGCCTTCCGGTTCGAGGCCTTCGAGAAGAACGCGTGGCTTCTCTGGGTGAAGCCCGACAGCACCTGGGCCTGGCGGCTCTCGCCCCTGGAGGGAGGGAGAACCCGCCTCGTGACCCGGCTGAAGCAGCGCTATGCGTGGAAGTCGCCTCCGATGGCTCTCTTCACGCTCGCTCTTCTCGAGTTCGGCGACTTTCCCATGATGCGAAGGGTCCTTCGGGGGATCCGCGTGCGCGCCGAGAGGCCTAGCCTGACGACACCCTGTGCACCAGCTTGACCCCGTCCCCTTCCGCGTCCGACTTCGCGAAGGCGCGGGACTTCTACGGGACCCTCAGTCGACGCGGAAGGCGCGTTTTCCGAGAGGCCGCGTCCCTTCCAGGATCTCGAGCGTGAACGTCCCCGGTTCGCCCGAGAGCACGATGGGGTACGCGAAGAACCCGAACGAGAACTCGCCCGCGTTGCTGTAGGTGTTCCGGCTGCGCTCGGCTCCGGTGCCGTCGCGGAGCACGAGCGTGAGGGGCGTTCCCCGGGCGATGCGGATGCCGTAGAGGTGCGCGTAGGCGATCTGCCCGATG
>CAZXSG010000429.1:0-4690 GCA_964643185.1 uncultured Holophagales bacterium | reverse complement strand
AAGGGGAGGTCCCGGTCGATCCCGGGGAACTCGCCGAACAACCCACCGGGCCGCGTGGTCTCGCAGGGGGAGCTCGGGGCCATTGCCCGCGTCGCCGAGGAACGGGACCTCTACGTCATCACCGACGAGGTTTACGAGCACCTCGTCTACGAGGGAAGGCACATTCCCTTCGCGACGCTCCCCGGCATGCGCGACCGCACGATCCTGATCTCGAGCTTCGGCAAGACGTTCTCGCTCACGGGCTGGAAGATCGGCTGGGCCTGCGCGCCGCCGGCGCTCTCGGCCGCGGTCCGCGCCGCGCACCAGTTCGTCACGTTCGCCACCGCGACGCCGCTCCAGAAGGGGGCCGCCGTGGCGCTCGCGACCGGTCCCGCGTTCTACGAGGAGCTCACCCGCGAGTACCGCGAGCGGCGCGACTTTCTCGTCGGCGCGCTCCGCGAGATCGGCTTCGACGTGACCGCGCCGGAAGGAACCTACTTTGCCTGCGCCCGCTTCGGGGCGTTCGGTTTCGACGACGACGTGGCGTTCGCGCGGCATCTCGTGTCCCAGATCGGGGTCGCGGTGATCCCGCCGAGCGTCTTTTACGAACATACGGAAAAGGGCAAGAGCTACGTCCGATTCGCCTTCTGCAAGCGCCGGGAGACGCTCGAGAAGGGCGTCGAGCGGCTGCAAGCGCTGATCCGCAGCTGAAGAGGAGGCCACCATGACCACGTCCCGCCGCGACCTTCTTCGCGCGATGCCCGCGGTGCTCGCGCTCACGCCCCTCCTCGCCGAGGCCGCCCGTGTCCCGGGCGCGGCGGCCCAGCACAGCGAGAAACCGGCGCCTGAAAAGGTGTCGCCGTACCCGAAGACCGGCGGCGCGAAGATGCTCCCGGTCCGCGGCGGGAAGCACCGCGTGTGGACGAAGAAGGTCGGCAACGGGGCCCTCCCGATGCTGACGCTCCACGGCGGACCGGGCGTCCCGCACGACCACCTCGAGTGCTTCGAAGACTTCCTGCCCCAGGCCGGCGTGAAGTACTGGTACTACGACCAGCTCGGGTGCGGGAACTCCGACATTCCCGAGGACCCGGGCCTCTGGACGGTGGACGGCTTCCGCGAGGAGGTCGAGGAGGTTCGGACGGGGCTCGGGCTCTCGAAGTTCGTGCTCTTCGGTCACTCCTGGGGCGGAATGCTCGGCATCGAGTACGCGCTGAAGTACCCGCAGAACCTGAAGGCCCTCGTCATCTCAAACATGACGGCCTCGATGGCGTCCTACATGGCCTACATCGGCGAGCTGCGAAAGACGTGGCCGAAGGACGTCGTCGAGACGATGGCCCGCCACGAGGCGAAGGGCGACTACGAGAACCCCGAGTACCAGAAGGTCGTCTTCGAGACCCTCTACACGAAGTACCTTTGCCGCACGAACCCCTGGCCCGAGCCCGTCGAGCGCTCGTTCCGGAAGATCGCGGCCAAGGTCTACAACACGATGCAGGGCCCGAACGAGTTCGTCCTCACGGGCAACTTCAAGGACTGGGATCGCTGGGCCGACCTCCCGAAGATCAAGGTCCCCGTGCTTCTCCTGGCGGCCCGGCACGACACGATGAGCGTGAAAGACAAGGAGCGGATGGCGAAGCTCATCCCGAACAGCCGCCTCGTCGTGTGCGAGAACGGCAGCCACCTGGCGATGTACGACGACCAGGAGGCCTATTTCAAAGGTCTCGTCGGCTTCCTGAAAGACGTGGGCGCGGGGAAGGCCTAGCCCTTCTTCGCGTCCTTCGCAAGGACATCCTTCGCAAGGACATCCTTCGGCAGGATCACGACCGGCGGAATCTCCGCCGCCTTCACCTTCGCGTTGAAGTCGTCGACGCTCTTCGCGAGGAGCGCGTACACCTCGGCCAGGAGCGTCGTCGTCTTCTTCTCGAGAACGGCGAGGTAGTCCCTCTCCGCCTTCGTGGGCCCGGCCTCCGCGCTGCCCACCGAGGAGGCCAGCCCCACCCAGTCGTGGTCCAGCGCGGGCGTGAAGTTGAGGACGTCCTGCGAGGCCTTCAGCTCCGGGTTCACGAGCTTCTTCTCGACGGCCGTGAGCTTTTCGTCGAGGTCCTTCGCCGGAGCCTCGAGATCCTTGCCCTTGCCGAGCTTCGTGGCCCGCTCGACGAGCTTCTTCACCTGGTCCTTCACGTCGCGCAGCTGGCGCGTCGTCTGGTGGATCGTGGCGAGCCGCTCGGTGCACGTGCGCAGCAGCTGGTGCTGGGCGGCGAGCTCGGCGGGCGAGGACCCGATCTCGGGGTTGGCGCGGACCTCGGCCTTCTGCGTGAAGACTGCGCCAACGGCTGCGCCATTGGCGGCGCCCTCGGCAGTCTTCACCCGGAACGTGTACGTGCCCGGCGCGACGCGCGGGCCGCTCTTGCTGCCCCAGATGACGGCCTTGGGGAGAAGCGAGGGCTTCATGAGCTCGAGGTCCCACACGAAGCGGTTGAAGCCGGCCTCGATCACGATCGGCTCCTCCTCGTCGTCCTTGGCCTCCTCGTCCTTCTTCTCCTTCTCGGGTTCGTCCTTCCTCTTCGTCTTGAACGTTCTGAGCACGGTCTCGCCGTCGAGGACGTCGAGCGTGAGCGGCTCTTTCGGAACGTCCTTGAGCCAGAAGTTGAGGGTGAGGCCGTTCTTCGGGTTCTGGCCCGCGGTGCGCGAGGGCTCCTTCGTGCTGCCGCCCGGCCGGCGCGTCGCGGGCCGCGGGGCGATCACCGTGAGCGCGGAGGAGGCCAGCTCCGGGGTGAACGCGCGGAGCGGCGAGAGGTCGTCGAGGATCCAGAACGACCGGCCCTGCGTCGCGAGGACGAGGTCGTCGTTCTTGATCGTCAGGTCGGTGATGGGCACCGCGGGCAGGTTGCGCTGGAACGGCTGCCAGCTCGCGCCGTCGTCGAGGGAGACGAAGACGCCCGTCTCCGTGCCCGCGTAGAGAAGGCCGCGGCGCACGGGGTCTTCCCGCACGACGCGCGTGAACGAGCTCTCGGGCAGGCCCTTCACGATCTTCGTCCACGACGCTCCGCGGTCGGTCGTCTTGTAGAGGTACGGGCGGTAGTCGTCGTGCTTGTACATCGTCGCGGCGACGTAGGCCGCGGCGGGATCGTGCGGAGACACGTCGATGGCGTTGATCTGGATCCACGCGGGCAGGTCCTTCGGGGTGACGTTCTTCCAGGTGCCTCCGGCGTCCTGCGAGAGGTGGACGAGCCCGTCGTCCGTGCCGGCCCAGAGCGTCCTCGTGTCGTGAGGCGACTCCATGAGCGCGAAGATCGTTCCGTACAGCTCGACGCCCGTGTCGTCCTTGGTGATCGGGCCGCCGGACTTCTCCTGCTTGGTCTTGTCGTTTCGTGTGAGGTCGGGGCTCGCCTCGCGCCAGGTCTGGCCCTCGTCGGTCGAGGCGAGGAGAACCTGGGCCGCGTGGTAGAGCGTCTTTCCGTCCTTGGAGAACACGATGGGCGCGTTCCACTGGAACCGGTAGCGAAGGTCCTTGGGGGCTTGTCCCACGGCCAGCTGCGGCCAGGCGACGATCTCGCGCTCCTGCTTCGTCTCGTGGTCGTACCGCGTGATGCTGCCGCCGTAGCAGCCCGCGAACACGATGTTTCGCTTGCCGGGATGCGGCGCGATCCAGCCGCTCTCGCAGCCGCCCACGTCGTGCCAGTCGCGCTCACCGATGGTGCGGCCCGAGCTCGCGCTCGCGATCTTCACGGTCGTGTTGTCCTGCTGGGCGCCGTAGACGTTGTAGGGGAAGCGGTCGTCGGTGATCACGCGGTAGAACTGAGCCGTGGGCTGGTTGTTCAGCGTCGACCAGGTGCGCCCGCCGTTCAGCGTCACCTGCGCGCCGCCGTCGTCCCCCTCGACCATGCGGAGCGGATCCTGCGGATCGATCCAGAGATCGTGGTTGTCGCCGTGGCCGGTCGGCACGGTCTTCCAGCTCTTGCCGCCGTCCACGGACTTGTGGACGTTCACATTGAGGACGTACACGGTGTCGACGGCCTTCGGGTCCGCGTAAACGCGCGTGTAATACCAGGCCCGCTGACGGATGTTGCGGTCCTCGCTCACCTTCGTGAACGTCTCGCCCCCGTCGTCGCTCCGGAAGAGGCCGCCCTTCTGGGACTCCACCATCGCCCACACGCGTTGCGGGTTCGCGGGCGACACCGCCGCGCAGATCTTCCCGAGCACGCCCTCGGGCGAGCCCTTCGTGAGCTTCGTCCACGTGTCGCCGCCGTCGGTCGAGCGGTGAAGCGAGCTGCCCGGGCCGCCGCTCTCGAGAGACCAGGCCGTCCTCCTCACCTGCCAGAAGCCGGCGAACAGGATTCGCGGGTTCGAGGGATCGAGCGCGAGGTCGCTCGCGCCCGTCTTGTCGTCGACGAAGAGCACCTTCTTCCAGGACGTGCCGCCGTCGGTCGTCTTGAAGATGCCGCGCTCCGCGTTGGGGCCGAAGACGTGCCCCTGCGCGGCCACCCACACGATGTCGGGGTTCTTCGGATGGATGCGCACCCGGGCGATCTGGCGCGTGTCCGAGGGCCCCACGTTCTTCCAGCTTATGCCGGCGTCGGTGGACTTCCACAGCCCGTCGCCGTGCGAGGCGTTGCCGCGGATGGGGGCCTCGCCCATACCCGCGTAGCGCACGTTGGGATCGCTCTCGGCCACGGCCAGAGCTCCCACGGAGCCGGTCTTGAAGTCCTTCTCG
>CAZXSG010000428.1:0-4696 GCA_964643185.1 uncultured Holophagales bacterium | reverse complement strand
TCCCCGGCCCGGCGGGCTGAAAAAAAGGAACCTCGGGACATGCCCACGCCGACCGCGCCGCCCCGGTTCTCTCCCCCCGCTCTCCCGCGAGGGACCACCCCCACCTGCCGCTCGTGGCTCACCGGGGCGGCGTACCGAATGCTCCTCAACAACCTCGATCCCGACGTCGCCGAGGATCGCGAGAATCTCGTGGTGTACGGCGGCTCGGGTAAGGCGGCGCGGAACCCCGAATGCCTCATGGCGATCCTCGCGGAGCTGAAGCGGCTCGGCGACGACGAGACGCTCCTCGTGCAGTCGGGAAAGCCGGTGGCGGTCTTCAGGACCCATGCCGACGCGCCCCGGGTCCTCATTGCCAACTCGAACCTGGTGCCCAAGTGGGGCACGTGGGACGAGTTCCGCAGGCTCGAGGCGCTGGGTCTCACGATGTACGGTCAGATGACCGCGGGCTCGTGGATCTACATCGGCACGCAGGGAATCCTGCAGGGCACGTACGAGACGTTCGCCGAGGCCGGGCGGCGCGACCTGGCCTCTCCGGATGGCTCTCTCGCCGGCCGCCTCGCGGTCACGGCCGGGCTCGGAGGAATGGGCGGCGCGCAGCCTCTCGCCGTCACGATGTGCGGTGGCACCGCGCTCTGCGCCGAGGTGGATTCCGCGCGGATCGACAAGCGCCTCGCGACCCGCTACCTGGACGAGCGCATCGACGATCTCGACCGCGCGATCGATCGGGCGCTCGAGGCGACGCGCGCGTCCGAGGCCGTTTCGATCGGTGTGCTCGCGAACGCCGTGGACCTTCTCGAGAGGCTCCTCGAGCGCGGGATCGTGCCCGATCTCCTCACCGACCAGACCTCCGCGCACGACGAGCTCAACGGCTACGTGCCGCACGGCCTGCCCCTCGAGGAGGCGCTGAGGCTCCGGGTCGCGGACCCCGCGGCCTACAAGGCGCGGAGCGTCGCGTCCCTGGGCGCGCACGTCCGCGCGATGCTCGCGCTCAAGGCGCGCGGCTCCGTGACGTTCGACTACGGCAACAATCTCCGCGCGCAGGCCGTCTCGGCGGGCGTCTCGAACGCGTTCGAGATCGAAGGGTTCGTGCCGCGTTACATCCGTCCGTTGTTCTGCGAAGGCAAGGGGCCCGGTCCGTTGGGCCGCTCTCTCGGGGGATCCCGGGGACTTCGCGGTGACCGATCGGGCGCGGCTCGAGCTCTTCCCGAAGAACGTCGCGCTCCGGCGCTGGCTGAAGCTGGCGGGAGAGCGGGTGGCCTTTCAGGGCCTGCCCGCGCGGATCTGCTGGCTGGGCTACGGCGAACGCGACAAGGCCGGACTCCTCTTCAACGAGCTCGTGCGCAGCGGCCGCGTGAAGGCGCCGATCGTCATCGGCCGGGATCACCTCGACTGTGGATCGGTGGCCTCGCCGAACCGCGAGACCGAGGCGATGAAGGACGGCAGCGACGCGATCGCCGACTGGCCGCTCCTGAATGCCCTCGTGAACACGGCCGCGGGAGCCACCTGGGTCTCGATCCACCACGGGGGCGGCGTCGGCATCGGCTACTCCATCCACGCGGGCATGGTCGTGGTGGCCGACGGAACCGAGGCCGCCGATCGCAGGCTGGCCCGGGTGCTCGTGAGCGATCCGGGGATGGGGATCGTGCGCCACGTGGACGCGGGCTACGACGAGGCGGTCTCGGCGATGTGTGCGCACGACGTGGTGGTGCCGATGCGACGCGAGCGGTAGAGCGGTGCGGAGCCCGGCCCGGCGGCGCCTTCTCGCGCTCGCCGTCGCCCTGTCTTGCCTTCTGACCCTGGGGCTCCTCGTGGCCGTGTTCGGGGACGTGACTCCCGAGGAGCAGGCCCGGCGCGAGGACGATCTCCTGCGAGCGGCCTCGGCGCTGCTCACGCGGGATGCGTCCCGGCTGGAAGACGTCGCGACCTCGGTGACCTCCGGCCGGGAGCTTCTCGAGATCGTCGGGGGCGGCGGGGCGGCCGTCCGGCCCGAACGGCTGTTCGCCCTTCTTTCGGATGCCCTGCCTCGCGGAGCGGGCTGGGGGATCGTCCTTTACGACGGCGCCGGTCGCGCCGTGGCGTGGAGCGGGGAAGCGGGCCATCCCGGACCGAACGGGCTCGAAGGAGCGACCGCATCGTTTCAGGTGACTCGCTTCCGTCTGGTTCACCGGCAGGCGTTCGGCGTGCCCGCGGCAGGCGGAGGCGCTGCCCGCCCCGTTCTCGTGGCTTCGCGGATGTACCCGACGGGCATCGTGGGGGAGACCCTTTCGGAACGTCTGGCCTTTCCCCTCGGGCGCACCTCGCGGCGACTCCGCGTCGCCGCCGCCGAGGCACCCGACCGCCTCGTGAGGCTGTTCGTCGAGGCGGCCCCTCCGGCCGACGCGGCAGGGGACGTGCGGCGATCCCGCGCCGTTCCCTGGGCGCTCGGGGCAGCCGCCGGATTCCTCGCGGCCGCCCTCCTCGGCGGTGGCCGGTCCCGGCTTCTTCTGGCCTTTTTCCTGTCCCGCGTCGCCCTCCTCGCGGCGACGCCGCGCGCGTTCTCGGGGATGTTCCGCGTGCTTCCGGGAACCGCGGGCCCTCTTTCGGGCTTCGTCGCCACGCCGTTCGATGTGCTCCTCACCGGGCTGGTTCTCCTCCTCGCGCTCCGCACGGCCCTTCGCGACCCTCAGGACCGGGAGATCGGGGCCTTCGCGCGAACCGGCTGGGGCGTCTGTGGCCTGCTCTTTTCGGGCCTCTCGGCCGCGCTCGCCTTCTTTGCGGGCCGCGCGCCCGGACTTCCCCTCGACGACATCGGACTCCTGCCGGCCCGGGTCTCGGAGATCACGCTCCGCCTGGGCCTCGTGGCCGGCCTCGTCGCGCTCCTCGGGCTCTCGGCCTTCGCCTTCTCGCAGGCCCAAGGGAGGCCGACCCCCGGCGCCTGGTCCCTGGCCGCCGCGACCCTCGGGAGCATCGGGCTCGCCGCGGGCGGCTTCCTCGACACCCCGTTGCCGGGGGCGCTCCTTCTCGGCGGAGGGTCGCTCCTCGTCTGCCTCGGAACGGCGCGGCGTCTCCAGCGCTTCGAAAACGCGGACCTCCTCGAACGTCTGTCGACGATGGTCCTCCTCGCCGCCGCCGCGGCGCTCGTTCTCGGGGCGGGCGTCACACGAGGCGCCCAGCAGCGCCTCGACGGCGAGCTCACGGCCGCGTGGCTCGGCGATGCGCGTCCACGGTCCTACGCCGACGAGGTGCGGGCTTTCGAGGAGCGCATCCTCGCGTCCGAAGCGTCGCCGTGGCTTCCCGCGGGTGCGAAAACGGATCTCTCGGACCTGGCTCCCGCGCTCTGGCGGCGCGGGGGCGCGGGGGGGTTTCCCTCCGAGTCCGACCTTCTGACACTCCGCTCGGGCGTCGAGGGCGTGATCTCCTCCTATGGGAAGGTCCGACCCGGCGCGGCCGAGGCCGGCGCCTTCAGCGCGGTGCGGGTTCCCGTCACGGCGGTCGAGGCCTCGTTCACCCGCCCGCGGAGTCTCCGCGCTTCCGATCGCGATCCGCTGCTCGTATCCCGGCGGGAGGCCGCGGAACGGCCCTTCGTGGAACGCTCCGTGTTCGACGCCGCCGGGCGCTCGCGAGGCACACCTCCGGACTTCGGGCTCGAGCTGCCCACGGAGCTCGCGGCTCTGGCCCGCAGGGACGGTTCGGCGTTCGGCGTCTGGGAGCGCTCGGACGACCGGTTCCGGGTCTTCCTCGTGCACCGCGGGACGACATTCCAGGCGTTCGCTTCCGAGGATCCGGGGCCCTCTGCGCGTTTCGCGACCGCGGTTGCCGCGGCCGAGGGGGCCCTTCCGCTTCTGGCGCTTCTGCTGGTGGCGCGCCGGAGGCCGGGCGGACGGGCCGGTGGCGCGCCCCGTCTGACGGTCCCTTCCTTCCGGAGCTTTCGGGTGCGGCTCATGGTCCTCGTGCTCCTCTGCGGCGCTCTGCCGCTGACGGCGAGCCTCGCCGTCATCCAGGTCACCCTCGAGAGACAGGCCGCGGCCGCATCGACGCGACGGGCACTGACCCTGCTGGACGAGGCGCGGCGATTCCTGCCGGGCGGTGATGCTCCCGGAGAGCGGCTTCTCGCCGAGGCTGCGGCGATCGTGGGGAACGACGTGCTCCTCTACCGCGACGGCACGTTGCACGCGGCCTCGCGCGCGGTGCCCGTCGCGGCTGGAGTCGCGCCCGAGAGGCTCGCGGCCGCGCTGGGGCAGGCCCTTGCCGAGGGGCGTGCCGCCGCGGCGCTCGTGGCGGGTTCGGCCGGGCGTCCGAAACACGTGGAGGCCGCGATGCCCCTTCCGGGAAGCGGCCGCGACGCGCTCGCCGTCGTGGTGCCCGAGGACGATGCGGGCCGCGGCACCGTCCAGATGCTGGTGCTCCTCGCGGTGGCGGTGTCCCTCGTCGCGGCGGGTCTCGGTGGCCGATCCGCTCTCGCGCTTTCGCGGCCGCTCGAGGAGCTCGTGGACGGTGCGGAGAGGCTCGGGCGCGGGGAGCCCCTCCCGGCCCTTGCCCAGCCGCGGGAGAGCGAGCTCGCCCGCCTCGTCGCCGCATTCGAATCGATGTCACGGAGCATCCAGGATCGTACCGAGCCCCTCGAGAATGAGCGGCGCCCCGCCATCGAGCCCGTCCCGAACCTCACGGCGGCCGTGCTCCCCCTGCGCCCTCGCGACGCGAGCCTTTCCCCCCCCAG